>JAFGPJ010000080.1 GCA_016936275.1 Sedimentisphaerales bacterium | reverse complement strand
GGATAAAACACCGCCGAGCCTATATCATTGTCCGCAAGGTATTTCTGCAACTCGTCCCTTTCCGGCACGGTGACCGTGTACTGGTGATAAATGCTCACATTGCCCAAATCAATCGCAGGCGTTCCGACCGGCGAACCGGCAAACAAACTGTCATAGAGGGCAGCGTTCTGCCTTCGCTTCTCGTTCCAGTCATCGAGGTATTTGAGCTTGACGTTCAGGACAGCACCCTGAATACCGTCCAAGCGGAAATTCCCGCCGATCACTTTGTAGAAGTACCGCGGTTTCTGCCCATGGTCCCGAAGTGTTCTGATGTAGTCCGCCAGCGAATCAATGTTTGTCGTAACCAGCCCGCCATCGCCGAAGCCGCCTAGATTTTTCGTCGGGTAAAATGAAAAGCATCCGCAGTCACCGAAATTGCCGGCCATAACACCGTCGCGACTCGCTCCGATAGCCTGGGCGGCATCTTCTACTACAGCAAGATTGTGCTTCGAGGCAATTGCGGTAATGGCCCTCATCGGAGCTATTTGTCCGAATAAATGCACCGGGATAATGGCACGTGTCTTTTTGGTTATTTTTTCTTCGATTCCGGCAGGATCAATATTATAGAAGCCGGGATCGACATCGACAAAGACCGGCTTTGCGCCAAGTCTGACGATACAGCCAGCCGTTGCGAAAAAGGAAAACGGCGTCGTAATCACTTCGTCACCCGGCTCCACACCCAATGCCATCAGACTAACGAGCAAGGCATCTGTTCCGCTCGATACCCCGATTGTATGTTTGCTATTGCAGTACGCAGCTACATTTTTTTCAAATGCCGCCACGGCCGGACCAAGAGCAAAAGCCTGAGACTCACAGACCTCACCGATCGCCTGGGTGACTTCATCTTTGATGGTCGCGTATTGCGCCTTTAAATCCAAAATTGGAATCCGCATTAAAATCCCATTTACATTTTATGCTTTAATAACTTTTTTCCGCGCACCACGAATCGTCGCTGTGGCGTTTCGAGTATCGACAACGAGCTTAGCGTTTTTCACAATCCATTCGTAATCGTAATCGCTATGGTCGGTCGAGATTAGAACAACATCATAATCGGCCAGCATTTTAGCAGACAATTTTTTGCTGTTCATTCTCAAATCATGCCGGCGCTGCTTATGAGTTTTGGGGATGTAGGGATCATTGTAGTCAACTTTCGCACCCCTTTCCCGCAGCAACTCAATCAGCTCAATCGAAGGTGATTCCCGCAGATCGTCTATGTCCTTTTTATAGGCCAGCCCCAGCACAAGCACGCTGGAGCCATTAAGGCTCTTGCGATGCTCGTTCAGCGCTTCAATTGTTTTGGAAATAACGTAGTGCGGCATGCTCGTATTGATTTCGCCGGCCAGTTCGATGAATCGCGTCGGCATACCGTACTGCCGGGCCTTCCAAGTCAGATAAAACGGATCTATCGGGATGCAGTGCCCGCCGAGTCCCGGCCCCGGGTAAAAAGCCTTGAAGCCAAACGGCTTGGTGCTTGCGGCATTAATTACTTCCCAGATATCGATTCCCATTCTGTCGAAAACGATCTTCAGCTCGTTAACCATCGCAATGTTGATACAGCGATAGATATTTTCGAGGATTTTGGCTGCCTCAGCCGCTTCGAGACTCGATACAGGAACAGTCCGGACGATTGCAGCACCGTAAAGCTCACAGGCCATCAGGCAGCATTTCTTTGTTAGGCCGCCAATGACCTTCGGAATAGTCCTTGTAGTAAAATCCTTATTGCCCGGATCTTCCCGCTCGGGTGAATACGCCAGATAAAAGTCCTTGCCGGCTTTTAGTCCGCTGCTCTCCAGTATCGGCGCCACAAGCTCTTTTGTAGTGCCGGGATACGTTGTGCTTTCGAGCACGATCAACTGGCCGGGTTGGATATATTTTGCAATTGTCTCGGTACTGCCGACAATGTACTGCATATCCGGCTCACGGTTTTCCGTCAGCGGCGTAGGAACGCAAATCAAAATGGCATCGACTTTCTTTAGACGAGACATATCGGCTGTAGCACGAAATCGGCCGGCCTTTACCATCTGTTTGACCTGTGAATGAGGCACGTGCTTGATTATGCTGCGTCCCGAATTTAGAATCCGGACTTTCTTCTCGTCGATATCGAAGCCGACCACCTTCAGGCCAGCCGAGGCAAACTCCCTTGCCAGGGGCAGGCCCACATAGCCAAGACCCAGAACACCTACGACCACTTCCCTGTTTTTTACTTTATCTTTCCATTGTCCCATAAATTTTACCTATCATATAAACCAAATCCCACAATATAGAACGGCATGGGCAAAATGTCAAAAGAATTGGAATGAAAGAATTAAATATTGACTATTTTCCGCTTTCAATGAAAATTAGTGCTGACTGATGTTTATTAAGGGATTACGAACAATCGAAACTCGAAAATCGAAAACCGGAAATCGTTTGAACGTTCTGTTCACCTGTATAGGCAGGCGTGTCTCATTGCTTGAAAGCTTTCGCCGGGCGGCAAAACAACTTAAAATTAACGCATCGCTGCTCGGCACAGATACCACCGAGTTAAGTCCCGCTCTGCAACTGTGCGACCGGCGCTTAGGCGTAAAACCCACGACACACACAGACTACATTAAACAACTGCTGTCGATCGTCAAAGCCAACCAGGTCAAACTGCTCGTTCCGACGGTTGACCTGGACCTTAAACGTCTGGCGCAGAACAAGTCGAAATTCGCCGCTATGGGCTGCCGTGTCCTTGTCTCGAATCCCGAAGTGATAGATATCTGCCAGGATAAAAGAAAAACCTATAAGTTTTTGCTTAAAAACAACTTCGACACGCCGGCGACCTTAAGTATCGGAACAGCCCTAAAGAATTTGAGAAATCATAAATCGTCAATCATAAATAGTAAACCAGAAACAAAATTCCCTTTGTTTCTGAAGCCCTGGGATGGTTATGCCGGCAGAGGAAACGCCATCGTCAATAATCGTAAGGAGTTGCTTTTCTATGCGAAAAGGATCCCAAACGCTATTTGCCAGGAGTTGGTCAAAGGCACCGAATACACTTGTGACGCATACGTCGATTTCGACATGAAAGTTAGCTGCGTTGTTCCGAGAAAACGCATCGAGGTAAGAGCGGGCGAGGTGAGCAAGGGACAGGTAGTAAGAAACGCCCGCATTATGAGAGAAGCAACCATGTTGGTCGAGAAACTCGGAGCCGGCCCCGGCGTAATAACGCTGCAATTGTTTCTGACCGGCAACGGCAAGATTAAATTCATAGAGATAAATCCTCGCTTCGGGGGCGGAGCGCCGCTGTCAATCAAGGCTGGCGCTGACTTCCCAAAATGGATACTGCAGGAGCTGACCGGCAGAAAACCGAATATCCGTAAGGACGACATCAAGAACGGCCTGATTATGCTCCGATACGACAGCGAAGTCTGGTTTAACCCATAGCAATAGTCAATAATCAATAGACATTATTCAATTACAGGGTCACCGTCAGGTATTGTGTATCCGCGGCGAAATGCATCGCTCCTTTGTAGGAAGCCGGGATTAATAAACAATCACCGGCGCTGAATTCGACAACACATCCTTCGGTTCCGAGAATCGTGCCGCGGCCGGACAACATAATCAGTGTTTTCATTTTCCCCGGCGCCAGCAGCAGCTCACAATTTTTGCCTTGGTGGCCCTTATTGATCGTAAAGTATTTGCAATCGGCCAGCAGGCCTATTGTCGTTACGAAAAGCTCGTCGCCGGATTGATCGAAATGGATGCTTTCCAGCGCTTCTTCGATATGCAGCTCTCTGGCTCTGCCTGTATCGTCTATACGGTTCCAGTCGAAGACCCGGTACGTTGTATCCGACGGAGTCTGAATCTCGGCTATCAGCAGGCCCGGACCAATCGCATGGGCAGTTCCCGCCGGCAAAAAATGACACTCACCGGCCTCGACCGGAATCTTGACAAGCGTCTCGGCAACGGTCCCTTTTTCAATCGCCCCGGCGAACTGCTCCTTGGTTACGCCTTTTTTAAGCCCTTTATAAATAACCGCTTCCGGTTCGGCAGCGATTATATACCAGCACTCGGTCTTCGGATCACCTCTACCCATCCGCCGGCACGTTTCCGGATCCGGATGTACCTGTACGCTAAGAACATCCTCGGCATCTAATATCTTAACCAGCAACGGAAACGGCAGCAAAAAATTCTCATC
>JAFGPJ010000079.1 GCA_016936275.1 Sedimentisphaerales bacterium | reverse complement strand
GAGCATTCATTGCTCATCAGACACTTAAGGTCGATTTGCCCTTGGGCAGGTCGAAACAGACCGTAATCTCCGAGCCGTCGCTGTGCCAGGCGCCGCTTTGCAGTTGAAGCGGGGCGGTCACCCGGCGAAGTTCTGCGCGTTGTCCGGCAAGTGTCAACGTCGGTGGAGATTGCGAACCGCCGTCCAAACGCACGGTGAAACGAGTCGTGGCGAACGGGGCGGTGAATGTGACCTGTTGGCCCTGCTTTTCGATTCGCGTCAGCTCTCTGGCAGCCCAGTAGCGGGCGATTTCGCTGTTCTTCATCCAGAGCAGATTGTCGTAGCGGGCTTCGAGCCGTCGGACGACCTCTTTGAAAATGTTGAAGCCGACCTCTTCTCCGTTGAAATATACGCCGGGCCAGTGGCATACAATTATCGCCGGCTCGCCCCTGGTGATGACTTCCGGCAGCCGGCCGCCCTGGAGGTCTTCGGTGATGTGCTTATCGACCGAGCCTGGCTCCAGCCCGTCCCAGCCGCCGAGCCAGTCGCCGGTGCAGCCTATAATCGAAACGACGCACTTGGGGTTGTCGCCGTCGAGGCCGGATGCGTACTGGACCAGTGGGGCGACGCTTCGCTGGTCCGTGAACAGGTCGCGGAAATAATGCGGAATCTCGGCGCCGAACACGTCCCGGCACGATTCGAGCGTGGCTTTGGCGAGGTTGTCGCGGTTCTGGCTGCCGAAGCCGCCGGGCGTGGTGATGCCCTCGCAGTCGAGGCCGACGTTCTTGAGGATTCGCAGGGCGTAGGCCATGTAGTCGGCGAGCTGGTCGGCGGATTTGTCCTGGCTCCAGCCTGCATTCTCGATGTAGTAGCCGGTTCGTTCAGGATAGGGCCGGCCGGTTTTGGTGTTGATGACCCAGGTGTGGCTGATCATTTCCGGATGGATGTCCCAGTTGGGCATCATCAGCTCGCGGACGAGCTTGAGGCTGTCGTCCAGCTCCTGCTGCGACCAGCCCGGAAGGCAGCGGTCGAGCCAGCCGACGCAGGCCGGGTAGGGGACTATGCTGTACTTGCCCTTTACGCCGTGCTCGCGGCACCATTGGCCGAACTTGCGGACGAAGGAGTCGGGTATTTCGCGGGGCAGGCTTCGCCAGTCCTGTTTGTACCTGTCCGGCCAGGCGGTAGCAAAGTGCGGAATGCCGAAGTGGGCCATGTTCACAAGGCAAGTCGAGTCGTCGATAATCAGGCTGACCGGCACGCGGTCCTGCGGATTGAGCACAATTACATCACCGGCCTGGCTTGGCCGCTGGCCTTTGGGCTGGGCACTTACGGATGTGCTTCGTAAGACGGAAGTCGCACCCGCGGTCGCAATTGCCGCTGTTTTTAGAAAATTACGCCGATTGATTTGATTTTGCAGGTACATAATGTATTCTCCCATGAGTCTAAAAACGATAAACCAATTTGACAAACGCCGCCTGGACAACTTCAGTGTCCGTTTCGTAATCGTTCATTACGAGTTCAGCTATTTACATATCTTTGCTGCATTACGAACATTAAGATTGCCTAAATTTACAATAATTGGCGCGTTTTTACAACCTTCTATCGGGAGATTTATGCTCTATTTGTAGATCATTCTATTAATATATAGCTGAACGGTTTTTATGTCTTGAATTCAAAACGACATCAGGTTATAAAATTAACAAAGAAGAATATTCTGACTTAGGCGAAAAAAGCGGTGAAATTTTTAAATTTTTTTTGAACATAGTTGACAAACAAGAATTACTACTATATAGTCGTGGCTATGAATAACAAAAATATGAAAATGAGTCTTGTCGAAGTTGACGAGAAAGTTCGCTGGTTTACCGATTTATGTAGAAAAAACGGTTTGAGGGTAACCCCACAGCGAATAGAAATATATAAGGAACTGATTAAGACAGATGAGCATCCTTCTGCTGAGACAGTGTATGAAAAGGTACGAAAAACGTATCCGAACATATCATTCGACACGGTGAATAGAACGCTGTTGACACTCAGCGAAATTGGCGCCGCATTTATAGTCGAAGGATCGGGCGACGTCAGACGGTTTGACGGCGGCATGGAGAAACATCAGCATTTTAAATGCATAAAGTGTAAAAGAATCATAGATTATCACCACAAGCCTTTTGATATAATCAGGCTTCCGGCAAGTATCGATAATAAGTTCACAGTTCTCAGGAAATCGGTATATCTTGAGGGCATATGTGATTTGTGTAAATAGAGTGATTATGCTGATTAATATTATAGAAAGGAAAGTATCAAATGGAACTTAAAGGAAGTCAAACGGAAAAGAATTTATTGACTGCGTTCGCAGGAGAATCACAGGCGAGAAACAGGTACACGTATTTTGCCAGCCAGGCCAGAAAAGAAGGCTATATGCAGATTTCGGCAATCTTCGAAGAAACGGCCAACCAGGAGAGAGAGCACGCCAAGCGGGAATTCAAATTCCTCAAGGGCGGCGAGGTTGAGATAACAGCGGCATTTCCGGCCGGAGTCATTGGCAACACCATCGAGAATCTGAAGGAAGCCGCCGCCGGCGAACATTACGAAACGACTGAAATGTATCCGGAATTTGCACAAGTTGCCGAAGAAGAAGGATTTAATGAGATCGCAAAGGTATTCAGAAACATTGCTGTGGCTGAGAAACGCCACGAGGAGCGATATCTTGCTCTGGCAAAGAATATCGCCGATGGCGTTGTATTCAAGCGTAAAAAAACGGTTCGCTGGGTATGCAGAAACTGCGGCTACGTCCATGAAGGGCCTGATGCCACTGAAGTCTGTCCGGCATGCGCGCATCCCCAAAGTTACTTCGAACTGGAAGCTGCCAACTACTAAACAAATATTAAGGAGTTGTTAAATGAAAAAGTCTGTCAGAAAACATATTGTGGTGGTTAGTGCCATAGCAACTGTAGGGATTCTTACAGCGATTGCGTATTCGCATTGTCAAATCCCGTGCGGGATATACGACGACGAGGCCCGGCTCGGCGAGATTGCCGAGCATATCACGACAATCGAAAAATCGATGAAGGAAATCGATAGACTCTCGGCTGAGTCGAAACCGAACATGAACCAGATCGTCCGCTGGGTAAACAACAAGGAACACCACGCCGACGAGCTCAGCGAAATAGTCACGTACTATTTCATGGCCCAGCGGATAAAGCTGCCGGAACAAGGCAACGTGAAAGCACAAAATGAATACGTCAATAAGATAACACTCCTCCACAAGATGCTCGTTTACTCGATGAGGGCCAAGCAAACGACGGACCTGGCCAACGTCGAGCAGCTTAAATCTTTGCTGAGCGAGTTTCACAAAGCATATCACGGCGAAGGCGGCTGAAGGCCAAGCTCGTTTCAGGAAAAGAGGTGGAATATGGCAAAAGCTAAAAATAGCATTAAATTTAAAGGAAATCCGCTAAAGCTGGCCGGCGTGCAGCCGAGCATTGGTCATCCTGCTCCGGATTTCGAAGTGCTGACCAACGACTTATCGCCTTTCAAGCTCTCAGAGCATCTGGGCAAAGTCTTTGTAATTTGCTCGGTTCCCTCGCTGGATACATCGGTATGCGATACCGAAATACGCAAATTCAACGAGAAGGCAACATCCCTCGGCGAAGATGTGGCCGTGCTGGTTATTAGCATGGACCTGCCGTTTGCCCAGAAGCGATGGTGCGGGGCGGCGGGCGTTGAGAACATCCAGACTCTTTCAGACCACAAGAATGCCCAGTTCGGCAACACTTACGGCGTCCTTATAGAAGAGCTGAGACTTTTAGCCAGGGCAGTATTTGTTGTGGACAAAAAGGGCGTGATTCGTTACATAGAGGTCGTTGATGAGCTAACGAACGAGCCTGATTACGAAAAAGCTCTGAAAGCGGCAAAGGAAGCACGAAAATGAGACAACTTAAACCAAATGTATATGCAGTCGGAGCGATAGACTGGGACGCAAGATTGTTCGACCGGCTGATTCCGCTGCCGGACGGTACAAGCTATAACTCGTACCTCGTCCGCGGAACCGAAAAAACTGTGTTGATTGACACGGTCGATCCGGCGAAGACAAATGTTTTGCTCGGAAATATAATCAGCGCAGGCGTGGATAAACTTGACTATATTGTGGCACATCATGCTGAGCAGGACCATTCAGGATCTCTGCCCGAGGTGCTTTTGTTATATCCGGATGCAAAAGTGGTGACGAATCCGAAGTGCAAAGAAATGCTGATAGATTTGCTTGGCATCGAGGATGAAAAATTTATCACCGTCGAGGACGGGCAGGAGGTATCTTTGGGCGACAAGACATTAAAGTTCGTCTATACACCATGGGTACACTGGCCGGAGACTATGAGCACCTATCTTCCGCAAGAGAAAATACTTTTCTCCTGTGACTTCTTCGGGGCACATCTTGCCACAAGCAGTCTTTTTGTCGACGATGAGGCAGCCGTCTATGAATCGGCCAAGCGGTATTATGCCGAGATTATGATGCCGTTCAGAAGGCAGATCAACGCCAATCTTGCAAAACTCGATGACCTTGAGATTGAAATGATCGCTCCGAGTCACGGCCCTGTATACGACAAGCCTGAGCTTATCGTCGGTGCCTACAAAGACTGGGCATCCGACAACGTAAAGAATGAAGTTGTCGTGGCTTATGTTTCGATGCACGGTAACACAAGTAAAATGGTTTCACATTTTGTCGAGGCCCTGATCGAAAGGGGCGTTAAAGTACGTCAGTTCGAGCTTTCAACAGTCGATATCGGCAGGCTGGCGATGGCGCTTGTCGATGCGGCGACTATAGTGATAGGCTCGCCGACGGTACTGATCGGGCCGCACCCGTGTGCGGCTTATGCTGCGTTTTTAGCAAACGCTCTTCGGCCAAAAATCAAGTTGGCTTCGATAATCGGCTCCTACGGCTGGGGCGGAAAAACCGTCGAACAGTTGGCAGCGATGATACCAAATATAAAAGCTGAGATTCTTGATCCCGTGCTGGCGAAAGGTGAGCCGAAGGAAGCTGATTATGCGGCACTGGACAGACTCGCGGACGAAATTTCAACTAAACACAAAGAAAAAGGAATTACAGATTAGAATCCTCAAATTATGAAAGGGATTGATTATGGCAAAGAAACTGCAAATCTACAAGTGCAATATATGTGGTAATATTGTTGAGGTGCTTCATGGAGGTGACGGAGAATTGGTCTGCTGCGGTAAGCCAATGGAGCTGCTCGAAGAAAAGACCGCCGATACTGGAAAGGAGAAGCACGTCCCGGTTATTGAGAAGATCGAGAGCGGCTATAAGGTCAAGGTCGGTTCTGTGCCGCACCCGATGGAAGAAAAGCACTTCATTGAATGGATTGAGTTATTAGCCGATGGAAAAGCATACCGGCAATTCCTCGATCCGGGAACGGCTCCTGAGGCAACATTCCATATCGAAGGCAACTCGGTTAGCGCAAGAGAGCACTGCAACGTTCACGGATTATGGAAGGGATAATAGATTTTTTTTAATGAAATCTGAAAGAATTTACAAAAAGCATTCGAAATTTTAATGCTATAGTACAAGGAAAAATCATCTCTGTAAGAATTTATTAAGATGTCTGATAGTTATTGTTCTTGTTTCAACAATCGGACGTCAACTCACAGAGCGCATAAATAAAGAAAGGAAATCATATGAATGAACAGATAAATCCAATGCCATTAATTGGTGAAAAAGCACCGTCATTTGAGGCTGAAACTACTCAAGGACCCATCAAATTCCCCGATAACTATAAGGGCAAATGGGTGATATTCTTTTCCCATCCAGCAGATTTTACACCCGTCTGCACAACTGAGTTTATGACTTTTGCGAGTATGGATGATGAATTTAAAAAGTTGAATGCCGAGTTGCTCGGCTTGTCGATCGACAGCACCTATAGTCATATCGCATGGCTAAGGACCATAAAAGAAAAGATCGAATACAAGGGAATGAAAAATATCGAGATCAACTTTCCCGTAATAAGTGATTTGACGATGGATGTGGCCAGAAAGTTCGGGATGCTTCAACCGGCGGCGAGCACAACTCAGGCAGTCAGGGCCGTATTCATAATCGACCCGAAAGCCACAGTTAGAGCCATTTTGTGTTATCCTCTGAGTAACGGCAGGAACATGGACGAGGTTAAGAGGTTGCTAATTGCTATGCAGCATTCGGATGAACATAACATTGCGACACCTGCGAATTGGCAGCTCGGAGACGATGTTATTGTTCCTCCCCCCGGTTCCTGTGGAACAGCCAAAGAAAGAGTCGACAAAGCTGGTGACGACTACGAGTGTTTGGACTGGTTCATCTGCCTGAAAAAGTGCCCGCATTAAAATGAGTGATTGACGTGAACGTGTGAAAATTGTTAAGTAACAGGTATAAAGTGTTGCAATCCTAAAGTGTTGTTCGAAGAGGAATAAAAATGATCAGCAAGCAAATGGAAAAGGCCTTAAATGAGCAGGTCAACGCCGAGTTGTTCTCCGCTTACCTGTATCTGTCGATGGAATCCTATTTCAAATCCCTGAATTTGAATGGCTTTGCCAACTGGATGATGGTGCAAACTCAGGAAGAAGTCTCGCACGCGATGAAGATTTATGAATTCATCAATGAGCGGGGCGGCCGAATCATATTGAAAGCAATCGACGGACCCGATACTGAATGGGCTTCGCCGCTGGCTGTTTTCAATGCTGTTTACGAACACGAGCAGAAGGTTACAGGCCTGATTAACGATATCGTTAATTTGGCAATTGAGGAAAAAGACCATGCTACCAACACCTTCCTGCAATGGCTTGTCAACGAGCAAGTCGAGGAAGAATCATCCGCCGATAATATTGTCCAGCAGCTCAAAATGATGGAGAAAGCACCCGGCGGAATGTTTATGCTCGACCGCGAGCTGGGACAGAGAGTTTTCACTCCTCCTGCAGCAGAAGGGGCCTGAAAATGGTAATGACTTACACCGCTGACGAGATATATGAAATCGCCGAGCAGATCGAACGGGACGCGGCAGAGTTCTATCGCGAAGCAGCCGAAACATGCCCGAACGAAGATATTAAGAAAATACTGTTCGATATGTCTGAAACAGAGAATGAGCACCTCAGAACATTTCAGAATATGAGAGAAAAGCTCACCGATGAGGCAGGATTGTCGGTTTTCGATCCTTTTGGTCGTTCGGCTATGTATCTGCAGGCCATAGCCGACGCTCGATCCTGGGAAGGCCGGATAAATCCGATGCAGGCCCTGACCGGCAATGAAACTGCAAGGGAAATTATCGAGATCGCCGTGGAATCTGAAAAGGAGATGGTCGTTTTTTATGTCGGCTTAAAAGACCTGGTATACTTCAGGGCGGGAAAAGACAAGGTGGAAGAAATTATTATCGAAGAACTCAATCACATTTGTGCTTTATTGAAAAAGTTAAAATCTCTTGGATAACTGAATGGATCCTATCCGTGTGGATTTTGTCCTTTTAGGCGAGTCGAATGAAAACATAAAGCTTTTACCCCAAAGGCAGTATGAAGGAGAACTATAATGAGTATGCCTTTTAACGCTGACGAAGTTTTTGAGATGGCCGAACAGATTGAAAGGAATGGAGGCAAATTCTATCGTGCCGCGGCAAAGAAATTCCCGGAGGTGGGCAAGTTGCTACTTGACCTGGCAGCAATGGAAGATGAGCATCTAAAGACCTTTTCAAATATGCGGGCGGAGCTTTCCGGCACGGAAGTTGAAGAACCGGTTTTCGATCCGGACGGACAGGCTCAGATGTATCTTCGTGTTATGGCCGATGGTCATGTTTTCGATGTTAAGGCCGATCCTGTTGAAAAGTTGGCTAACAGAGATACGCCGGAAGAAGTCTTGAAAATGGCAATAGGCCTTGAAAGGGACTCGATTGCTTTCTATGTCGGCTTGAAACAGGCAGTCCCAGGCAAAGCCGGTAAAGATAAGGTCGAGGACATAATCAAACAAGAAATGGGCCACATCGTGATTTTGAACCAAAAACTGCAGGATTTAGTGTAGCTATCAGCCCGGGAAGGCAGCATAATGACCGTTACATTCAATGCTTATGAAGTATTCGAAATTGCCGAACAAATCGAACGAAACGGCACAAACTTCTACATAAAAGCAGCGGAACTTTTTGACGATCCCAAGACCTGCCAAATGTTTCTCAGGCTGGCGGAATGGGAGAAACAGCACGAACAGACTTTCGCCCGGATGAAAGAGCAGCTTTCGGAAAAAGACCGGCAACTAAACACTCCGGAACCTGATGATTTACTGCCCGATCCGAGGGTGATGGCCGGCATGGCTGTATTCGGAATAAGATCGGAGCCGGCCGAGGAGCTGCGCGGCAGACAAAGCAGGACGGATATTCTGCGAAGAGCGGTAGAAAAGGAAAAAGACTCGATTGTTTTCTACCACGGCCTGAAGGAATTTGTTCCCGCCGAAGCCGACAAGGAAAAGATTGACGACATAATTAAAGAAGAAATGAAACACATTGTCACCCTCGACCAGTCATTGAAAGAAAATGGGTAGCCAAATCGGCTCAGCAAAACTTAGATGTCAGGCATGGAATCTTGAAAAAAAATCAAAAAAAGGAGCTAACAACATGAAAAAGTACAAGTGTCTTATGTGCGGCTATATTTACGACCCGGCAATCGGCGACCCTGAAAGTGACATCGAAGCAGGCACTGCTTTCGAGGACCTGCCGGATGACTGGGTTTGTCCGGATTGCGGCGTGGGTAAAGACGAATTCGAGCCGATCGAAGATTAACCGACGCCACATACCGGCGGCGCCCGCAGCTTGACACCGCTAAAATAAACAGGCGATTGTTATGAAGGAAATCAAGCCTTCGATACAAAACGAAGATAGATTTTGCGCAGAAACCGCGGCCGGTCCCAGCGCATTTATTGTCTTTGGAGCGTCCGGCGACCTGGCTCACAGAAAACTGCTGGGCAGCATGTTTACGCTTTTCGCCGAAAACCTGCTAAGCGACAGATTTTACATTTTAGGTTGCGGCCGGAAAAAATTCTCGGATGATGATTTTCGCATCAAGGCAGAAAAATCCATACGGAGCAGCTCCGATTTTTTATCTTCGAAACGATTAGATGATTTCGCCGGTAGGATATATTACATCGACGGCGACTACGACGACACCGGCTTGTACGAACGTATCGCTTCGAGGATTGCGGAGCTAAATCAAAAGCACAATGTTGAGGGAAATCTTATTTTTTACCTTTCAGTCCCTCCATTTCTGTACACCACGATTGTCGAGCACCTCGGCTCAGCAGGACTGGCTTGCATAACAGGGCCCGGCAAGGAGCAGCAGGTCAAGTTGGTGATTGAAAAACCTTTCGGCAGAGACCTTCGCAGCGCAGTGGATTTGAATAATTGCATAAGCCGCTGCTTTAAGGAGTCTCAGATATATCGAATCGACCATTATCTCGGCAAGGAAACCGTTCAGAATATCCTGATGCTTCGGTTTGCCAATGCCATCTTCGAGCCGGTCTGGAACCGAAATTATATAGATAATGTCCAAATTACAATTGCCGAAACTGCTGGAGTAGAGCATAGAGCGGGTTATTATGACACATCAGGCGCAACTCGCGACATGTTTCAGAACCACATGCTTCAGATGGTCACTTTAGTAGCAATGGAGCCGCCTATATCCTTCGAGGCAGACCGCGTTCGTGACGAGAAAGTCAGACTGCTGCGGTCGATTCGCCCGTTCGATATTACGAGAATAAACGAATTTCGGGTGCGGGGACAATATGGTCCCGGCTTGATTGACGGCAAAGAAGTCAAAGGCTATATGGAAGAAGTCGGAGTCAGCCCGGATTCAAAAACGGAAACCTTTGTCGCCGCTAAACTGTTCATCGACAACTGGAGATGGCAGGGCGTTCCTTTTTATCTTCGGACCGGCAAGAGACTGGCGGCAAAGGATACGGAAATTGCGATTACTTTCAAGAAGCTGCCTTACTCGATGTTTTCGTCCATCGGCCTTGATGAGCTGCCGCCAAATGTCCTTGTACTCAAAATCCAGCCGGAAGAAGGAATATCGCTGAGCTTCCAGGCCAAAAAACCAGGCCCGAAAATCTGTATGAGCACCCTTAACATGAACTTCAGCTACAAAAGTGTCTTTTTAGTCGACCTGCCAGAGGCGTATCAGAGATTGCTTCTTGATTGTATGGTTGGAGACCAGACACTTTTCACAAGACAGGATGATGTCGAAATCTCCTGGCAGCTATTGACGCCGTTGTTGGAGGACTGGCAGCAGAATGAATCGGCGCCTTATATTTATCCGGCCGGCAGCGAAAGTTTTCCACAAGCCGATGCTCTGATTGAAAAAGACGGCCGGCAGTGGCGAAGACTTCTCGCAAAATCCGCATATGATATTTATCAATGAAATCAGGAGAAACCCAAAATGCCCGACCAAAACGCACAAGTACGAACATCCTACGACATTTCAATCGTAAGACCTCAATTGAATCATGACGATTTCAAAATGAGAGGCCGGGACATGGAGACGCCAAGACTTAATGCTATTAAAAGAGGGCTTCGGACGCTGCATACACTGGAGCTTATGGCAATAACAATCTACAGGTTTCAAATAACAGGTGAAAAAAGTGAATTAAATCACCAGTTGATAGCGGCGATGTGTAACGAGATGACTCATTACCAGGACTTTCAGGTCAAGCTGTATGAATACGGCTTTAAACCGAGTCTGATTCGATGGAGCTACTGGATTGTCGGCTTTACGTTCGGATTTGGCTCTCGTATAATCGGGAAAAAGGCCATCCTCAAAATGGGAATCTGGGTCGAGACAAAGGCCGTCCACCACTATGCCCAGCTTCTTGATTCTATTGACTGGGACGAAGACACTCGCAAGGTCGTCGAAAAAAACCAGGCGGATGAATACGGTCATATTAACAGATGGAAAGAATTCCTTGGGCTAACCGATAAGGAAAAGAGCAAAACCACATGAACACTCTTTCAAAAGGCAGAAAAGTAGTTGTCATAGGAGCGGGATCTGTTGGTACTACCTATGTTTATACATTGATGCAGACCGGTCTTGCTGGAGAAATCGTCTTGATTGACCTCGATCAAAAGCGCCTAAAAGGGGAAATTATGGACCTCGAACATGGTCTGGCGTTCGTTCAGCCCGTGGAAATTCGGTCAGGGGATTACGCTGATTGTGCCGATGCAAACTTGATTGTTGTTACGGCCGGCGCCAAACAAGTTTCAGGACAATCCCGTCTTGAGCTGACTAAGCGTAATGCGGATATAATCAAATCAATTTGCGACGAAATTAAAAAATGGGATTCCGATGCGGTTCTCGTCATGGTAGCCAATCCGGTGGACGCGTTGACTCAGGTAGCCCTCCATCGGCTCGGTTGGCCTCGCGAACGTGTTATCGGCTCAGGAACCGTTCTTGACAGCGCCCGTTTTCGGTCAATGCTGAGCAGACATTGTAAGATTGATACGCGAAATGTACACGCCTACGTCCTCGGCGAGCACGGCGACAGCGAAGTGGCGGCCTGGAGTCTGACACACGTTGCAGGTGTTCTTATGAAGGATTACTGCATTATCTGTCAGGGTTGTGATCCGAAAAAGCAACACGAAGATATTACCCGCCGCGTTCGGGATTCGGCTTACCATATTATCGATTATAAAGGATCGACGTATTACGCTATAGGTCTTTCCCTGGCACGGATTTCGGGAGCAATTTTGCGAGACGAGCACAGTATATTAACAATCTCAATCCTCCTGCATGGTGAATATGATATTGATGGTATTTGTCTTAGTGTACCCTGTGTGGTTGGAAAAGCAGGAGTCGAGAGGATTATCACGGCCCAACTCGATGCAGACGAACATGCCGCGCTGAAAGGCTCGGCCCAGACACTTCGAAAGGTGTTAGAGCAAATAGATATCTGACTTTGAACGTAAAAACAAAAAGATATAATAATAGCTGATGTAGGAGATAAACTATGCCTGAATTTGGAAATCCGTTTAGCGGGCTTGCTGCAGACCGCAAGCTGACAGAAACAGAATTGATTCGTGCCATTCGCTTTATGGTAGCCGCTGAATACGAAGCGGTTCAGCTCTATATGCAATTAGCAGAATCAACCGACAACAAATTAGCAATAGATGTGCTAAAAGACATCGCCGACGAAGAGCGCGTTCACGCCGGCGAATTCTTACGGCTGCTGCACGAACTGGCTCCGGACGAGGAAAAGTTATACGCCGAAGGCTCCGAAGAAGTACAGGAGATGATAGACGAAGTAAGAAAGACCAAATAAAACATCAACATCATTTAGAATAACATACCGGCGACAAAGTTTGCCGGAAGGCTTTCCTGCTAAACGTAAATTCATAAACATATTTACAGTTTGTGGCGGGATTGCCTGTACGGCTTATGCAAAGGTGTCTTAAAGGTCTATGGGAACTCAGGACGTACTGATCGCGTTTGGATTGACTTTGTTTGCCGGTCTGTCTACCGGATTTGGCAGTGCTCTGGCTTTTTTCGCCAAGCGAACTAACACAAAAGTACTTTCTGCCGCTCTCGGTTTCTCAGCCGGAGTGATGATTTATGTATCGTTCGTTGAAATCTTCCAGAAAGCCAAAGACTCTCTTATTACTGAATTAGGCCCGAGCATCGGATATTGGGTCACAGCTATGGCGTTCTTTGCCGGCATTGTCATTATTGCCGCTATCGACAAGCTGGTTCCCTCATTTGAAAATCCTCATGAAGTGCACAGGGCCGAAGAAATGGACATGCCGGGACGTGCGGCCAACTTTAAGAAGCTCTACCGGATGGGTATGTTTACAGCTCTGGCAATTGCAATTCACAATTTCCCCGAGGGCCTCGCCACCTTCGTCAGCGCATTGAAAGATCCCAAGCTTGGAGCAGCAATTGCCATTGCGATTGCAATACATAACATCCCTGAGGGTGTTGCTGTTTCGATCCCGATATTCTATGCGACAGGCAGCAGGAAGAAAGCGTTTATCTATTCGTTTCTCTCGGGGCTGGCCGAACCCGTCGGAGCATTTATCGGTTATGTTATTTTCTTTTCCTTCTTCAACGACATCGTATTCGGAACACTATTTGCCGCCGTGGCAGGAATCATGGTGTTTATTTCGCTTGATGAGCTGCTTCCGACAGCAAGAGAATATGGCGAACATCATCTATCAGCTTACGGACTGGTTTTGGGAATGGTGGTTATGGCTGTTAGTCTGCTGTTGTTCGTGTAAGCAGACGGAAAATTTATATCAATAAAAAAATAAATAAGAAAGGAAACTAAAGTGCTGCAGGATGGCGACAAGGGAGTC
>JAFGPJ010000442.1 GCA_016936275.1 Sedimentisphaerales bacterium | reverse complement strand
TTCTTTACGGTCACTCCATAACGACCGGCGCCTCCCCTTAATCTTGGATCAAGGAGATCTCTCATCGCATCGCCGAACATGTTTATTCCGTACACCACAATAGTCAAGGCCAGACCCGGCCAGATAACCATCCACGGAGCTTTGAACATGTACGTTCGGCCACTTCCGCTGAGCATTCCACCCCAGCTGGGAATTGGTGGCGGGATGCCAAATCCGAGGAAACTCAAGCTCGCCTCGGACAAGATCACATTTGGCACTCGAGTAGTGAAGAGAATGATTGTCGGCGCCATGATATTGGGCAGAATATGGCGGACAAAGATTCTACTGGTGGGACAGCCAATCGCTTTTGCAGCATCTATATACGCATTCTCTTTGGTGGCAATAATGGCGCCTCTGATTATTCTCGAGCCGGTTATGCCCCATTGGAGTCCCAAAACAATGATAATCTGCGCCATCCCCGGCCCTACGAAAGATATAACAGTCATGAGAAAGATAAGCCCGGGCAGACACATCCAGGCATCAACGAACCTCTGAACGGTCAGGTCAAATTTACCTCCGATGTATCCGCTCAGCATGCCGATAAATGCGGAAATAACGGTCGCCAGGCTGGCGGCGGCGAGGCCGACGATCACCGAAATACGAGCCCCGTAGATGACACGGCTAAGCAGATCCCGGCCCAGGTTATCTGTGCCTAACCAATATTTGGCCGATGGGGCCATGAGTCTGTCCGCAGATTGTTGTTCGTTTATTCCATACGGTGCAAGAACGTCAGCAAAAACAGCGGTAAGAAGCAGCAACAAGGTAATAGCCGCACCCACAGCGCCCAGCGGTTTTTCTTTAACCAGTCTCAACAGGAACGTTACCGGTCTTGAATGTTTCTTTTTATCTCGTTTGCTAGTATTCACGAGCTTAAGTCATCCTTATTTATAATGTACTCTCGGATCCAGAAAGCCGTAGGTGATATCCACCAGTAGATTGCTCAAGACGATCACAAAGGATAGCACCACGAGCCCGCCGCTTACTATCGTATAATCTCTATTAAGAGCGGCGGTTACCATGAGACTTCCCATCCCCGGCAGGACAAATATCTGTTCTATTATTACGGTGCCTCCAACCAGAACAGGCACTTGAAGCCCGATAATCGTTATCACCGGAATCAGGGCGTTTTTTAGCGCATGCCTTACGATAGTGACTCTTTCCCTGAGTCCCTTTGCCCACGCCGTTCTAATGTAATCCTGTCTGAGCACTTCCAGCATCATAGTTCGGGTCATCCTCATGGTCATTCCGGACATAGACATACCCAGGACGATCGCAGGCAATATGAATATTTTGAGATTGACAATCGGGTTCTCAATGAATGGAGTGATGGAAATAGGAGGCGACCACCCCCACCAAATCGAAGGGAATACGATGATCATCGTTCCCAGCCAGAATCCGGGAATAGCTATACACAGAATGGCAAAACTGCGTGCAATATAGTCCGGCCAGGCATCCTGGCGTAAGGCCGAAAAAAGGCCTATCGGAAGCGCGATGAGTTGCGCTATGACTATTGCTAGAATGCCGAGTTCGAAGGTAATTGGTATTCTTGCGACGATCTCGTCGATTACAGGCGCTTGTTTCCATAGAGATATTCCCAGATTACCTTGAAAAACACCGTTGAATCTGCCGTCATCCTGCGGAACAACCCCCAGCCAGCGTCCATACTGGGTGTAAATAGGTACATCCAGTCCAAGGGCATGTTCGAGAGCACTTCTGTCCTCTCCCGTGGCCCATTCCCACTGGCCTATCATGGCGTCGACAACATCTCCGGGAACAAGGCGCATCATAACGAAGACTATTATGCTGACCAACAATACCGTGGGTAACATGAGAAATAGCCTTCGTATTATATAGTTACGCATAGTCCCCGGCTTCGCCTAATGACCTTACATTTATTATCATTGCCACTTATATGTCAACACTACTTGTGTCATATAGTGGAGTCTCCCACCTGTGAGCAGTCTGCCGGTCGTTCTGCTCCCGTTTAGGGTTGACTGTACGCGTAAACTCAACTTATATAGGGGGATAATGATTGGCAACAAAAAGCTGCAGATTGGTGTGGAATCGGCGCTGGTCCATCGAGCCGGACATATCCGGGTAAGTGGGCTGAGTCTATTCGAAGGGAGATCTTGAGTGAATCGAATTAAGATTGATATTGATCGGGTTTCGGGTGATATAGATCGCAATATATTTGGCATGTTCAAGGAAATCGGCCCGAATAATCGTATCCTGGGTATCTATCAGCCGGAATCCCGCTTCGCCGATGAAGACGGATTTCGTACCGATGTGCTCGCGGCAGCCCGGCGCCTGGGAGTTTCCAACGTCAGAGGCCTTGGCGGTAATTCAATTTCCGGCTATCGATGGCTGGATGGAGTGGGCCCGAAGTCGGACCGGCCGGTAAGGCACGACCTGGCGTGGGGAACATTTGAAGAGAACCAGGTGGGTACCAACGAGTTCATACAATTCTGTCGAAAGATTGAAGCGGCGCCTCATCTGGTTGTGAACTGCGGAGACGGCGACATGCGGGAAGCCGGTGATTGGGTCGAGTACTGTAATGGCAATGGTAGTAGCTTGCCTGCCAGGCTGCGTCAGAAACACGGTTTCAAGGATCCGCACAAAGTAAAATACTGGGGAGTGGGGAACGAAGTTGATGGGCACTTCCAAATCGGATACAAAACAGCCGAGGAATACGCCCGGGCTTTTACCGAATATGGAAAGGTCATGAAATGGGTAGATCCGGACATCAAGCTCGTGGCCTCCGCGGTTTGTGTATGGTCGGGTGATTGGGTGGAGCGAGGACAACTATTGTTTGAACATGGTGGTGACCTGATCGATTATATGTCGCTTCACTGGTACGTCAGCAACTCGAAAGATGATTTTAGTGAGTTTATGACCCTCTCCGAACTTTTCGAAAGAAGGCTGAGCGCCTACGAGGGACTGATTCGGGCTGCATGCCTTGAGAGGCGCATTAGACGTTCTATACCAATTGCCGTCGATGAGTGGGCCGTCCGGCGCCAACCCAGCCCTGGCGTTGACGACCTGCAAAAGCTTGAGGACGCGCTTGTAGTCGCGATGAACCTTAACGCTTTCATCCGTCATGCCCACTCTGTGAAAATGGCCAATTACTCCGGACTGACCAGGCGGCTGACATTGCCGCACCCTGACGGCCTGTTGTTGCAGGCGAGTTTCTATCCATTCAAGCTTTTCAGCCGATACTGCGGCAATCAGGCTCTGGATGTGTTTTGGGACGGTGATACCTTTTCCGCGGGCGAGTACACGGGAGTTCGGACTCTTGATGTGTCTGCAACATTGGATGCGGGGAAAAAGCGACTGACCGTTTTCGTAGTGAATCGGAGCGAAAAGAAGGCGATCGAGACCGACATAGCACTTGCGGTAGGACGTTTTTCCGGAAGCGTTCAGGCATCGGTATTCAACGGCCCGGATATTAAAGCGGAAAACACGATAGATGTCCCGGATCGGGTAGTGACACGCGAGAGCAGCCATCGAACTTCAGGAAAATCATTCACCTATTCATTCGAGCCGCATTCCGTTACCGCCCTGGTGTGTACGTTAGGCTGAGCAGTACTTGCGAAAGGGAGTTGTAGATGAACCATATCAGAATTGATATCGACCGCGTCCTGAGTGACATAAACCGCAATATTTTCGGCGGATTTATCGAGCATGTCCGTCGAGTTGTCTACGGTGGTGTGTATGATTCCGATTCTCCTTTAGCCGACAAAGATGGACTCCGTAGCGACCTTTTCGAGGCTCTCAAGCGCTTGAACATTCCGATAATGCGCTACCCCGGTGGCAATTTTGTTTCGGGATATCGCTGGATGGACGGAGTGGGTCCCAGGGAACAACGCCCGACGCGGCATGATTTAGCCTGGAATACTTTCGAGACCAACGAATATGGCACGAATGAGTTTATCGGACTTTGCCGAAAGCTCAATATGGAGCCTTATTTATGCGTTAACTGTGGCGACGGCGATATGAGAGAAGCGGTCGACTGGGTTGAGTATTGCAATAGTACCGGTGACAGTGCGCCGGCACAGCTTCGTCGGAAACACGGATTCGAGCAGCCCCATCGCGTTAAGTACTGGGGTGTTGGCAACGAGGTCGATGGTCAGTGGCAGATAGGATATAAGAGTCCCGAGGAGTATGCGAGAGCGTTGACCGAGTTCAGCAAGGTCATGAAACGGGTCGACCGCAGTATCGAGATTGTGGCATCGGCCGTAAGTGTGTGGCCGGAAAGCCCGCAGCTCGCGGTGCATCACGATTGGAAATGCGAAATCTTTGAACGGGGACAGTTGATGCTCGAACAAGCGGGAAATCTGATAGATCATATGGCAATCCACTGGTATGCCCGAAATCCTGAAAACGATTTTGCCAAATATATGACTACCGCCGAACAGTTAAGCGAGCAATTGAGTGCTTATGAGGGGTTGATTCGTGCTGTTAGTCTCGAACAGGGCATTCAACATCGCATCGGGATTGCAATCGACGAATGGCATCCATGGCGCCATGTGGGACCGGATTCCTGGACACGTGATCAACCGCCAAACTGGGTTTACAACCTGGAGGATGCTCTGGTCACCGCGATGTATTTTAACGCCTATATTCGGCATGCCGGTTCGGTGCGCCTGGCGACGATGATCGGCCCGGTGGATGAAGCTATCCGGACGAGCCTTCCTGACCGGATATTCCTGCAGACTGATTTCTATCCGTATGAGCTTTATAGCTGCACATGCGGGAATCAGGCCCTCGATGTATTCTGGGATGGCGATACCTTCTCTGGGGGCGATTACACCGGTGTCCGAAACCTTGACGTTGCGGCCACTTTGGATGAAGCAAAGAAGCAAATAGTCATATATGTGGTGAATAGAAGCCGCAACGATGCAATGGAGACAGAAATCTCATTGGCTGAGGGGCAATTTGAAGGGACCGTCAAAGCATCCGTAATCAATGGTGCCGATATCAAAACAGAAAATTCTTATGATAACCCGGATCGAGTAGTGACCAGGAAGAGCAATATTGATGCTTCGGGAAAGACATTGTCCTACTCATTCGAGCCGCATTCAGTAACCGCGCTGGAGTGTGATATCAGGTAATAATGCTGTATGCGACCGAGGACCGGCGTGTTTCGCTACGGCTCTTGGGAACACTTGCAGTGCCGGCTACTTAGTTTTTATGTTAAGGTGAACGTATGAGTAATCACTATCACGTGTCAAAAAATGGAACCGACCGAAATCCCGGGACAGCTGAAGCTCCTTTTCTAACCATCAACAGGGCGGCGCAGATAGCCAGGCCCGGGGACGTTGTCATCGTGCACGAAGGCACCTACCGGGAATGGGTCAATCCCAGGGTCAAAGGCTTGAGTAAAACAAGACCCATCACCTACCAGGCCGCTGAAGGAGAGCACGTCGTCATCAAGGGCTCCGAAGTGATCCGAGACTGGGAACGGGTCGAGGGTAATGTATATAAGACTATTATTCCAAACAGCTTTTTCGGTGAAGTCAATCCATACACCGAGATCATCTTTGGCGACTGGGTCGTATCGGAGGTTACCCGGCACCTGGGCGAAGTATATTTGAACGGGATGTCATTCTACGAGGTCAACTCCCTCGATGCCGTGCATCACCCGCAGATTCAAACGGAGACTGTGGAAAACTGGACCAAGGAAATTGTGCCCGTCCATAATCCCGAGCAGACGAAATACGTGTGGTTTACCGAAAATGACGGTGAGAGTACGACCATTTATGCGAATTTCAACGGGTACGATCCAAATACGGAACTGGTGGAAATCAATGTACGGCAGGCATGTTTCTACCCGGAGGAAATCGGAATCGACTACATAACGGTCAGAGGTTTCGAAATGGCCCATGCTGCGACCCCCTGGGTGCCGCCGACGGCCGACCAACCGGGACTCATCGGCGCCCACTGGTCGAAGGGTTGGGTCATCGAGAATAACTGCATACACGATTCGAAATGCAGCGGCATAAGCATCGGCAAGGAGAAGTCCACCGGTCACAACTATCGTTCCTTGCGCAGGGATAAGCCGGGGTATCAGTATCAACTGGAATCAGTATTCTCAGCCGGGAGATTCGGGTGGAGCAGGGAGACAATCGGGTCCCATACTATCAGAAACAATACAATCTACGATTGCGGACAGAACGCTATTGTCGGGCACCTCGGCTGTGTTTTCAGCGAAATATACAATAATCATATTTACAATATCGCTATCAAGCGCGAGTTCTATGGTCACGAGATTGCCGGCATCAAACTGCACGCGGCTATCGATGTTCAGATTTACAACAATATTATTCATGATTGCACCCTTGGCGTGTGGCTCGACTGGCAAGCACAGGGGACCCGGGTCAGCAGGAACGTGTTCCATTCCAATAACCGGGACCTCTTCGTCGAAGTCAGCCA
>JAFGPJ010000441.1 GCA_016936275.1 Sedimentisphaerales bacterium | reverse complement strand
TTTAAACATATATCTGCCCAGGATAATGTTTCGTTATTTGACGGTACCTCCTTCCTTCAAAAACACTTTGGTTATTGAAAGGTAAAAATCAAAAAAAGCTTCATTTATGATTTTGAAAACTCAAATATCTCTTTTTTAGTAGATATCTCAGATAAATCCATATCGAAAAATATTGCTTAAAAAACTACGCAGTTAAGAAAATAATTTTACAAATATGAACCCGCTTAAATCTTTTTCTCTACAAATACGCCCAAGTCAAAACAAGTACCTAATCATAACCTTAAATGAAACGTATAATCGTCCTTAAACAGCCCAATTCAGACTCCCTTCAAAGTCTCAATTTCATTAAGGCGTTAAAATTAAATACAAAAACGCCTCCCCCTTGCCATCGTAAGTTGTGAACACATGCGCCTTTGTAAATTCTATACTAAATGAAGTGCCTTTGTCAAGAGAAATTTCCGTTTTTTACATCTGTGGCAAAACCGTTTAATATTTCCACAAACTTGAACTGCAAAACCTTACTATCAACGCATGCACAAACCCCATAACCAACGAATATACATAGAGTTAGGCGCAAGATAGCTCGTTTTGAGGATTAGTATAAAAACTGCATACGAATCTGGAAATTCACTGGTTTTATGGCACATAACGCCAATCCACTTTTCCATTATAGGCCATCGTCTCATCCACAAGTGCATACAGGTTCGGATCGTACTCTTTAAGCGCTTCGCGTGTGGTGATTGGCCGGGCTGCATCGTTGGGGGGCACACCTTGCCCTGCGGCATCAAAGTATGCCATTAGCCCTTCAGTCCAATATTCCTGGCGATTGTGAACTGCGACTGTACCTTTCCATAGTCCCTTTTGCATTGCAGCTTCATAGGTGGTTTTAAGCTTTTCATCAAAGCGAACGTCCATTCGCTGCACACGCATTTCATACTGCTGCACATCCCGCCTTCTGTTTTCCCAGTTAGGATCGACTGGACGTTTTCCGGTTATATGATAAAGCGCTTTGGCGAAAACCCGGATGACCTGGCACTCAGTGTTATAAGGATCATGAACAATATCTCCCAACACATTTTCCTGAGCTACAACCAGAATATTAATACCGGGCTTGTATTCCAGATAGCGTCCCACATGATCAACGCCGGCGTCCTTCAACTGTGGATACTCCGGTAAATCCACAAGACTTTCTGCCGGTCCAAGCACTACCAGTTTCAGGTCTTCGGCAATTAGAGCTTTGAGGATATCGTGACGATAAGCAAACAGTTTGCGAATAGTATCGTTGGCCTTCAACAAAGCCTCGTCACTGGCCTGACGACCGATAACCGTAAATTCGCGAGCCCAGGTGAATTTGGTGTAATAGGGATCAATTTTAAACTTAGCCGGCGGCTTGATCACGTTAGGCAATGGCTGCAACCAGGTATAGCGCCAATCCTGCTCCGGACTAAGATTAAATGTCGATCGACACAACTCATAACCCATCGGGTCGTAAATTTTAAGCTGTTCACGTTTTCCAATAGGACCATGGTTCCAGTTATTAACCCGATTACAGTTGAAATAGGCCTGGGCAATTTCACACCAGTATTCGCCTCGATTGCCGATTGCATAGGTGTCCTTATAGAGACCTTTGTCCAGGGCGTTTTGATACGCCGCCACGCGACGCTCATTCCACTCGGGTTCTACCCGCCGCAGAGTACTATCAATAGTGTGACAAAATTCGTGAACGGCGATACTCTCATCGTCATAGCGATCGACGGGCAGACTCAGCAGGTTCTCTTCGCCGAAAAATGTAGGTAAGCCACCTGTGCCGCGTACTCGTTCATTGAGATAATCCGGATTGCGGGCATCCCTATTTTCCGGCAAATCACAATAAAGCTGATCCTTACCAATAATAGCCAGGTACATTCCACGATCAGCCATTCCCTGCAGAATATCGGGCCGCCCAGCGAGCATATGAGTGACAATATCATAAGTACGCTGTAACGCCAGATCCGCAACCTCTCCCGAAGCCAATACCGGCAAGCTTTTGACACCAATGTACTTACTGTAGAATTCGCGAGCTGCTTCTCTGTAGTTTTCTCTTACCAGCTCGAACACCGAATCAGGCGGTGCAGTCACGGCAGGATAATCCGAATTATTGCCGAAAAGCGAATGGCCATCCAGCATCAAACCGGCAAAAACAACAATAAAAATAATACTATGTTTGGTCTTCATTGTCCCTGTACCTTTCCTTAATACCATTTACTCACAACAGTCAAAAATGAAGAATCAACAATGTTTAGAACCTGTTCGATTTAGTTTTTCTGAACCAATTCGATCCACGTGGCCACCGACTTGAGTGGTATTTCAAAGGCATCGCGTTGAACGGTCAGATTTTCAACCGGCCCGAATACGCCCATACCTTCTATTTTCGCTGGTTGTTCAATACGCAGACGAGCTGTCGGCGTATACTCTGTAGCGGCGGCGAATCCGATTCGAACTTTTTTACCGTCGGTATGAATTTCCACTTCCTCAAACGCGCCTGAATCAAGCGTTAACCACAAGCCATAAGGGGCTATGTAAACACGCCTACGGAAAGAATCAAGTGTTTTGACTTTAATCAAGTTGCCCTCGGTTTTCACGTTACCGCCGAAAGCCTGCCAACCGAACTCGGGATGATTGATCACATAAGTGGCTGTGTTGACGGCGTACCCAAAAAAGTTCGGTCCGTAGTCACCCGAATAAGCATCCCACTTGAGAGTATCCGGGAAAGAATGAAATGCCACAGCGGCAAATCCTTCCTGGTCGATATTGGATAGAGCCCCCATCGTGCCGCCATAACCGATACGAAGCAGATAGTAGTCATCTGGTTGTTCGCGGTACTGCGCCAGTGCAGGAATGGCATTGATGCCCGATCCGTAGTGATGAATCTGCCGCTCATAGCGTGATGTGCGTCCCGGTGCTCCGCCGTAGATGAAATCCCAGTACCGACGGGCATTACCATTATAGCCCCAGTGCGGTACCGTCGGCATATAGCCCAGGATCGAACGCAGTGATACAAGGGCCTTATCATTATAGCCGAAGTATTTGCACCAGGCATAGACTTCCTCCTGTCCGGTCGAATCCCATGCCATCTCGCTCCCAAAGGGATAGGTCTGTTCGTTCCAGCGGTCGGCGCGAACCTTCATCTGAGTCTCAACCACATCAGCTTTTTCATCCCAGCCCTCTCGCTTGAGATCCTTGAGAAGCATGACGAAGATGTCACCTTCCATCAGACCCGTATTGAGGTAACCGACCGCAGGGCGATCCCGCTCATCGCGCGCCGTCGTAAGAAACTTGACCGCCTGATAGGCCCGCTCAAGATACCAATCCCATGGATGGCTGGTGACTAAACCTTTATGATTCCGGGCCAGCTGGTACATCGACCAATATGCAGCCACGACGTGGGGGTAGTTATAAGCACGATTTATGGCTTCGGCTCCCTGCTTGTTCCAGCTTGTCCAGGTCCTCCAATTCAGGTTGCTGTCATATTGAAATCCCGGCACAAGATTCGGTTCGTAGAAGAAAAGACTCTTACGTACGCCGTACATGTTCGGTCCTTCGCTGTACTGAATGCCGCCCCACAAGACGTTGTTGACAAACTGCTCGTACTTTTCGAGTTCGTCTTTCTTGGGCTGGCCATATTCCTTCATTGCCGCGGCAAGCCACGAACCGGCGCCACCCTCGTCCTGCAAGCCGGCGATCCAGACGCGGCTGTCCTGCTCTACGATTTTATCAGTTTCGCGGTTGTAGCTCATTACCGAAGGGCTTCGACGGAATGGATCGTCGGAATTGACATACCACTGCTTCGTCAAAAGGAAATTGCCCAGATCGGCCACGGCTTGAACAGATGGTTTGATTACATAGTAATTAATCGATTGTTTCAAACCATCGTCGTAAGTTACTGTCATCCGTGCCCGGCCCCAGTTTTTGCCGTGAAGCGTGTAAGCCTTCCAGCCGCCCTTTGCCGGAGATTCTTCCTTTATCTCGATCGCTCCCAAGGGATCGATCTCCATGGATGTTACCTTGCTCTCGTAATTCAGGAAGAGCCGCCCATCCAGATCCATCGGCAGAATATACCCGGGGATACCTACCGCCACAGGTCGCTTGTTGGCGGCGAGTGTCTTCTCGATATCCCGGATCTCAGTTGAGACGAGAAACTTAACGCCGTAGGTCTTTGTTTGTCCCGGAGCAATCATCACCATCGTCGGCGGATTCCACGGGTCGGCATTTCGCCATTCGTTCTCGGCATAGGCCCGGCTGTGAACCAACCATTCAAATGCCCCTTCGAACGTCTGATTCGGAGGTGTCGGCTCATTGAGCAGTTGATAAGCTTCGAAGGGCGTCCTGCCTTGAGGTATAACAACCAGCGCCGGTCCATGGCCACTCAAACGCGTGACCTGCAGGTAACCGGCATCCTGTCCGATATAAGGATCGAAGAATGAGCAGATTTCATGCG
>JAFGPJ010000440.1 GCA_016936275.1 Sedimentisphaerales bacterium | reverse complement strand
GATGACATTGACAGCTATGTAGTGTATCGTCGTATGAAGCCCATATACAACTGGTGGAAAGGCATCGGGATTTATCAGCGTAACCTTGCAAGCTACGATGAGTCACTCGTTATGCACGGCAGGTCTTTCGAAGAAGGCTGTCTCAACTGCCATAGCTTCATCGGCAACAATCCTGGCACAATGGCAATTGGTCTGCGAAGCGCAGATTACGGAAGCTCTACGCTGCTGGCCCAGAATGGTACGGTCAAAAAGATCGGTTCTAAGTGGGGTTATACAGCGTGGCATCCAAGCGGCAAATTAGTCGCATACTCGATTAATAAGGTTCGCCAGTTTTTTCATACGGGTCGGATGGAAGTGCGTGATGTTGTCGATCTCGACTCAGCACTGGTTTGTTATTTCGTTGAAGACAACAAGACGGTCAGCCCTATTCAGTTGTCGGACAAAAGTCGGCTCGAAACTTATCCGACATGGTCGCCGGATGGTAAGTATCTTTATTTTTGCAGCGCACCGGTGTTGTGGGAAGACCGTGACACCGTGCCGCCCGAAAATTTCGACAAGCTAAAATATGATCTTTGCCGCGTGAGCTTCGATATAAACAGCAATAGCTGGGGCGAGATTGAGACGGTCTTGTCCGCCCAAAAAACTGGTCTGAGCATATTGCTGCCGAGGATTTCGCCGGACGGCAGATTTCTGCTGTTCTGTATGTGTGAGTACGGCTGTTTTCCTGTATATCAATCCAGCAGCGATCTCTATATAATGGACCTTTCCACTGGCGAATATCGAAGCGTCGCCGTTAACAGCAAGTATTCCGAATCATGGCACAGTTGGTCGAGCAACAGCAGGTGGATCGCATTCAGCAGCAAACGTGAGGATGGTCTCTTCACGAGGACTTACCTGAGTTATGTTGGCGGCGATGGCAAGTTGCACAAGCCTTTTGTATTGCCGCAGCGAGATCCCGAATATTACGATTCGATGCTGGAAACATTCAGCGTCCCTGAATTAATCAAAGGTAGAATTAGAGCAGGAAAATCCCAGCTTGGCCGGGCTGCACGTGGTAAGAAAAGTATTTCAGTTGATATTCCTATAACCTCAGCTACTCCTAAGGTCGAAAAATTCGAGCCTTGGGTAGAACGTGAGTAGGAAAAGGAAAAACGAGCTTTCAATGGTTTTGGAATTCAGAAAAATATTACAAAGGAAAAGCCGATTATTGCTCGGCGTGATATTCTTTCTGCTCTGCTATCTTTATGTATGGATATTTATTAAGCCTAAACTGGTCTATCACGGTTTCGGGACTATCATACCCGATGTCCCTTTATTCTCTACCGGTTGGCAGTTTCTGAAAGACTCGCTCGAAATACCCGGCGGTTTGACTTTTTATGTGTACGGTTTTCTTTCTCAGTGGTACTACTACTCATGGCTGGGGGCGTTGATTGTCGTGCTTGTTGCTTTGTGCCTCTTCGAGCTTTCGAGACGGCATTATATTCATGCCGGTCACCATCATTCGACAATCTTGTCCTATTTCCAGGCCATCGTGATAATTCTCATATACAATCGGTACGGCCATCCGCTTGCCGCCTGCCTGGCTTCTTCTGTGGGATTGCTGTTTTCATTTTTCTTCGAGAAAATGCCTTTGCACAGGCGTCCGATTCGCATGGTGGTTTTCTGCTTTATGGCAGCGTTTTGCTACTGCCTGGCAGGTGCTGGAGGCGTACTGGTTTTTTCGCTCATGACAACAGTCTATCTGCTGTTTCTCCGCCGGGATTGGTTGCCTGCAATTCTAACATTACCGGCAGCGGCAGTCATCATCCGGCTTTTTGCCGAATATGCATTTCATACGTCACCCAAACAGGCATTTCTGGCGTTGACACCTTTTTCTCTGAATATGACAGCAAGCGTTGGGACATTCTCTAAAACTTCCCTTGTAACGCTGTATGTCTTTGTACCCGTTACAATTTCACTGATATGTTTGTGGAAAATGTTGTTCCACAAGGTTTCAGATGCCCCTGTGACCAATCCCAAAAAGATAAAGAGTAACAGGAAGCAAGTGGCCGGTAAGCCCTTGGGAGCATTTCCGGTATACTTCTTAAAGAAAATTGTTGTGCCTATCGCCCCGATAGCTGTGCTGGTCGTTGGTCTGTATTTCAGCTATGACAAAATACTCAGGCAAATTGTGCTGATGAACTGTCTGTCCCGGCAGGGGCGAAGGTCCGAGGTTCTTGAGCTCGCCAACCGTATGCCGAAAAATATTTACAATATCAACTGTAATCACGACATCAACCGTGCCTTGTATCATGCAGGCAGGCTTCCCTACGATATGCTATGTTTCCCACAGAATCCCCATGCTTTTTTACTCACGCATGAGAAAGAAGAATCTTCTATGACACAATTGAAAATGTGTGACACTTTCATAGAGCTGGGAAACGTTGACTACGCGGAGAAACTGGCTTCTGAGTTCCTGGTTGAAAAAGGCCACGCCGGCGTAATTCTGGAAAAGCTCGCCTGGATCAACATTATTAAAGAGCAGGAATCTACAGCCCGAATATATCTAAACGTCCTGAAGAAGGACCTGATATATCGCCACAGGGCAGACTCGATGCTCAGTAGTATCGAAAACGGATTTGAGCCGGAACAGGCCGCCTATATACGCCGGATCAATTCATATATACGAAGGAATGGAAACGCCAGGCTCAACAAAGAATCCATAGAGGAAATGCTGATGGGTCTGCTGGAGCACAATCCCGGCAATAAAATGGCATTCGAGTATCTTATGGCCTGCTACCTGTTGGCCGGTCAGCTTGACAAAATAGCGGAGAATATCGACCGCCTTAATCATCTCGGATATCAGGATGTTCCTACTCTCTATGAAGAAGCAATGCTGATATACTACGGTTCGCGCGGACAGAAATTAAATTTGAACGAGCTTAAAATAAAGAGTCAAACAATAGAAAGATACAAGCGTTTCGTACAGCTCTGCAATTCAATGCAGACGCAGAGCAGGCAAGCTGTGCTCCAGCGTATGATGGGCGAGTTCGGCACAAGCTACTTTTTCTTCTACTACAAGCTCAAAACACAATGACTGGAAAAAACACCTCAAAGTTGATATCGACTGTATCTTGATAACCTTGTATTTCTTGGCACTTTTTACTGATTTGGTGACAATTAGTTTTAATATGTCATGAGTTTCGTGCCGACTACAGAAAACAGTGCAAGATATACCTCATCCATCTGAGGTTAATTAATAAAGGCAGAGGCTATTGTAAAATGCTGCATTATATGTTATAATAAATTAAACTCATCGGTCGTTAACATCGGTGCTTTATGGTTTGTGGATTTGGCCATCCCAGATGGGACTGCTCTGAACGAGAAGGGTTTGTACTAATATGAGACATACATGGATTCTTGCGTTTTTTGCTGTATTCAATCTCTTATTCAGTACTTCTACGACGGTTCGGGCTCAAGAATTAATCCGGATAAACGAG
>JAFGPJ010000439.1 GCA_016936275.1 Sedimentisphaerales bacterium | reverse complement strand
GCCCATGAGCCGAGCCGTTCCTTCATATTTAAAGTGGTGCCGCCAAGGTCTGTCGTGGGCCCGTCACCTTCGATGCCGATAGAAAAATCAATAATGGAAAGAGCGGGTTTTATGCTCTTTACTATATCCAGATATACCTGTGCAATTGCCCGTGGGCTGCTGTGATCGAAGGTGCCGCGATTCCACCAAATATTTTCTATTAACTGGGCATAGCGAGACAGTGGTGTGATACCAATGAAGTTCTTCGATGCCAATGTAAGCTGCGCCCATGAGTGCGTTTTAGCAACAGGAATTGAAATTATCTTATCTGCATTGGCAGCAAGACTTGAAATGGCAATTTTATTAAGTGACGTATCTGAAGGTACCTCGGCCCAGCCGGGAGAGTCAGTTTCCAAACATGCCAAAGTCACTTTTCCTTTATACAATGAGCTGAGACGTTCAGCTTCTTTAACTAAATTAGTACTGCCATCCAGAGTGATTGCATATTGCCATTCGAATTTTGGCAGGTGAGAGCCTTCGCCGATGATGACTTCTATAGCGCCTGCTTTTAGGCACTCTTCCGTGACGGCGATAACGATTTCAGGTTTTGTGCACTCTCCCTTATGAAAGCAATTATTATATTGCGCCCAGGGGAAGGTAACAAAGTTGGGCTTAATAAAAACCCTCTCGCCTTTGTTAACAAAGGTCTTAATTCCACCCAGCGCATCTATAGCATCTCGGGTCATAGAATCCAAATTAGCGCCGCAAATCGCAGCTACTTTTGAAGTTTTCTTTTGTAGAGTCTCCTGAGAGGATTCGTTGCCCTTACAACTTGTGGAAAGATACGATGTCCCCAAGGCAACTGTTGTGCTAATGCTTGCTTGTAAGAATTCTCGCCGTTTTATCTTCTGCATTTTTTCCTCTTTCATTTATAGTCAGTTGTTCAGAGTATAACCGCCATCGGGAATATATACTGAGGCAGCCGGGTGTGCAAGTGAAAAAATCTGCGGATTATTCGCAGTGAAATACCTCTTCCATATTCGCCCACCATTCGCCTTCTTTTCGGGTGGGTATTGGGCTCTGACAAGGTTCGCAGAACGTCCACCATTTTTGTGTTGTCGGATCAGCGGCCATTTTGGCCATGTCGGCATCGAAATCGTCGCCGGTGTATTCGAAATAGCTAAACAGGTAATATTTATTGTTTTCCAGCTCACCGAAATAAATCGAGTAGTTACGGATATTACACTGCTTTACCATTTTCAGCACGTCCGGCCAGACGTCTGCGTGCAGTCGTTTGTACTCTTCGATTTTCACGGTTTTAAGACCGATGACACTGCCGTAGCGGTGAATTTTCTGTTGTGTACATCCGCTTAGTGTCAGATAAAAAGTCAGCAATGTCACTGCTATTATGATTGTGGTGGTTTTGATGGGATTCTTCATTCCAATGTGCCCTTTCAACATAAGAATTTTTTATAAGTGGTGTAGGGTGTGCAGCTTGTCTTTTTTATCCGCCGCAGGCGGATTAAGCTGCACACGCAGCAGCACAATTTCAAAACCGCGTGTGCAAAAAAAGCTTTTGCACACCCTACCCATCCTATGGCTTAATGCTAAATTTTATGTATAGCAGAATCATTACAACAAACAAAAGGGCCGCGAGAAATTTGTAGTTTCCGAAGCCCTTCCAGCCCTTTTCGCGCAAGGCATCAATTGGATTGTTCCATACGAGCTTTTCGCTTTCGTCAGTGTGTTGATGTGGTTTGAGCAGCGATAAGCCGATTAAGATGGTCGAGCACAAAAACGCTAAGTAAAAAGTTGCCATCATGGGCGGAACTGTCCAGCCGGTGCCATGATTAAAATCAAAGCCGACGGACCGACCTATTAATCCTTCAATGCTTTCCAGAAGCTTAACAATCAAATCCGGCGTTCGCTCCTTATACCAGTCGAGCAGAAAGACTGTAAATCCCATGAGCGATCCGAGCCAGAGCGTGACGAAGGCGGCTTTGTCGCTTGCCCGCCGCCAGAACACACCAAAAAGAAAAACCACTGTAATCGGCGGGGCAATGTAACAGATGACAGCGTTGATTCCCTGGAAAATACTGGGGTAGTGACTGACAAGAGGTGACCACAGTATCGCGGCGATCATTGCGATGAACGTCACGATTCGCCCGATGACGACCAAAGTCCTGTCGGGTGTCATGGGACGCCAGCGCCTGTAGATATCAAAGCTGAACAGCGTCGCTATCGAGTTCAGTGCCCCTGAGACCGTGCTCATCAACGCCGCCAGCAGCGCCGCGGCGACAAGCCCCTTAAGTCCGACCGGCAATAGATTGTTAATCATAAATGAGTAGGTATATCGCGGGTGCTCCAGCGTGTTTGGCAGTTTACCCTGGTTGACAAGGCCGAGACATATCAGGCCTGGAAGCACAAAGATGAAGACCGGCAGGATTTTGATAAAACCGGCAAACAGCGGCCCCACTCTCGCGTGATTGGTATCCTTTGCGCCCAGCACGCGCTGGACGATGGTCTGGTCTGCGCACCAGTACCAGATACCAATGATCGGATAGCCGAGAAAGACCGAGTACCAGGGGAGATTGGATGAGTCACCTTGTGGGCGCAGAACAGTTAGTTTGACGGGCTCGACACTTGTGGCAAACTCGGACCACCCGCCTGCATGATAAAGCCCTATGACGGTGACACACACCGCTCCTGCGACTAAGACGATTGTTTGAATCGACTCAGTAAAGACCACCGCCAGCAAACCGCCGATGGTGGTATAAAGACCCGTCAGGACAGCGGTCAGGATTATGCTTGTCCAGATATTAATTCCGAACATCCCTTCCAATACGACCGCGCCGGCATAAAGAGAAAAACCAATATGGATAAAGATTGCTGAGATGATTGAAAGCAGCGCAAGCCAGTCGCGGCAGGGCCGGCTGTAGCGTTTCTCAAGAAAATCAGGCAACGTAGTGACTCCGGCACGAAGATAAAAAGGCGCGAAAAACAACGCCAGAATAATAAGAGTAAATGCCGCCATCCACTCGAAGTTGCCGTATGCGAGTCCGTTTGTGTATCCCTCTTCGGCAAGGCTTACGAGGTGTACGGTTGAGATATTCGTAGAAAAAAGTGCCAGGCCGATTACAGGCCACGTCAACGTTTTGCCGGCGAGAAAATAGCCCTGGCCTCCGGTCGTTCGCCTCTGTCGATAACCCGCCAGGCAGCCTATTGTCACGATGCCTACCAGATAGACTACGATGATAACCAGGTCAACAGGATCCATCGCCGAAGCAACCGTTGTGAGCATCAGGCTATTCTCCATTTCTCAGCGTGGCTTCTTTTACTCCACGAAATCCCATTATGCTGCTTTCCTTGAGCGGCAGTTGCGTGGCCCCCGTGATGGCATCACAGGCCGCGGCCACGGCCATCCACGAGCCGCCTCGCACCATTCGAAAACCGTCCAGGCCGGCGTGAAATGACGTCGTGTACCAATCGAGCGTCCACTCGGCAACGTTGCCGGCTAAGTCGTTGATGCCGTAAGGGCTGCTAAACTTTTCGAAACTTCCCACTGGTGCCGAGTATGCAAATCCATCGTCCTCGGAGTCGAAATTACAGCGAAATACGCCGTCAGCATCGGGCGATTCATCGCCCCAGGGATAGCGTCTTTCCGGCATAGGATTGGGCTTTTTCTTTGCGGCGTCACCGTCAAGATACAGCCCTCCGCGCAGTGTTTTTTCCCATTCGGCTTCGGTCGGCAGCCTCAAGCCGCACCACTGTAGAAAGTTAACCGCATCGTACCACGATACGTAAGTAACCGGATAATTTTCACGTCCCGGCTTGACGGTGTATATACCATCATTGTTTCGAACAACACCGCAGCGATTCTCGTTAGTCATGCGCCGGTTCCATCCCGCTTCTTTGCTGCCGAGTTCGTTGAGATAATCGGCGTACATGGAAATTGTGGTTTCGTTTTTAGCCATGTAGTACAACGGAAGATCGGGATCGGGCGAGATTTCTTTCGAGTCATCCTTTCCGTCTCCGGGCAGACTTTTCATAACGAATTGTCCCGCTGGAATTCGTACCACGTCGACACTGCGAATACGAACTTTCACCTGATTGGCATCGGCGAAAGTCGTTTGCTGCGTTCCCCACCAGACAATCTGTTTATGGCCTGATTTCTCCACGATATCAAAACCGTTGCCGCGAAGAGAATCCATCGGGACAAGCTGCCAGGATTTTCCGGAATCCGTGCTGTAACGAACAAACACATAAGCAGGTGAATCCGGCGAAATATTCGGCTCGTTGATGTCGTACTCGATAATAATCTTAGGCCCGGCCAGTTCAGTCGGTTCCTGTCTGAAATTTACATTAGAAATGTCAAGCCATTGTGAATAACAGCAGCGGCAGCACAAAACAGCGATTCCGAAAGACAACATGAGTTTGCGTATCATAGTTTAATTCAGTACTTATACGTTTTCCGGCACAATCCACGGCTCGCGATATTCGCGTCTGATGTACTTGTTCGCTTCGTCGCAGTTTGTGAACGTCTCTGTTTGCGAGTCAAAATCGAGCTTCAGGTTGCCCACGCGGTATGATATGTTGGCCATGTGACACAGCAGCGCGCTTTTATGGCCGATTTCGACATCCGCGTTCGGCCGCTTTCGCGTACGGATGCAATCGATAAAATTGTCCTGGTGCTCCTTATCGCCCTGTCGCCCGTATTCACTGTGGACCAGCTCTCCGTTTGCGTCGTATACCTGCCAGCCGCCGCCGTGCCTGCCGTAATACATGAAACCTTCGGTTCCAAGTATCTCGACCCTCGTGCTGCAGAAGGGCCAAACCGGAAACTGGTCCGAATCCCTGATGTTGCCGGGTATTTTCTTAATATACGGCGTCCAAAGTGCCGACTCGGTCATTAAAGTCAGCGGGCCGTATTCGAACGTGACCATCTGTGTGTCGGGGATTTCGCGGCCGTCCTTCAGTGCGCAGACCCCGCCGGCATGAGAAACCGTCTTCGGGTACGGTATATCGTTCATTAAGAAGCGGGACATGTCTAATTGGTGGATTAAGTCGCCCGGGATGGAACCGACACTATATTCCCACTGGTTCAGCCACTGCCGTCCCGGATTATATGCCAGTTTCGGCGCCGGGCCGCACCACATGTCATAGTCGAAACCTTCCGGAACCGGCTGGTCGGGTACCTTCCTCTGCATAGGATGTTGCATCATGTTGAATACGCGTATAATGTAAATGTCACCCAATTTTCCCGACTGGATATATTCTTTGGCTTTGCCGCTGTAAGCGGCGCTGCGGGACTGCATGCCGACCTGAACGACTCTCTTATATTTTCGTGCCGCCTCGATCATTTTTCTGCCTTCGAAGATGTTATGTGACATGGGTTTTTCCACATATACATCTTTGCCGGCCTGGCAGGCCATAATCGTGCCCAGCCCATGCCAGTGGTCTGGTGTAGCGTTGATCAGTGCATCGACACTCTTGTCATCGAGGATTTTTCGAAAATCCTGAACCATCTTTGGCCTGGTGTCCTGTGCTTCCTCTACAGCTTCGCGGGCACGTGCGAAACGCCTTGTATTGGGATCGCAAAGATAAGCAATTTCCACGTCCGGGCGCTCGGCAAACTTCTCTGCCAGGTATGTTCCCCTTCCGCCTAGACCCATTACGCCCATGACAATCTTTTCGCCGGCAGCACGGACTCTGGGTTGAGACAGTACTGATAAGCTTGCCGCGGCACCTACGGTGCCTTTCATAAATTCTCGACGATTTAATGATTTCATATTCATCTCCTGTTAAATGCTGAAAACAGCCATTTTTTCTATACAAACTGGAATCGATATTATCCATAGAGATTAGGTTGTGCAAGAATTTCCCACAAGCTAATTTGCAAATGTCCAAAATTCTACTGGCATTATTTGGCTGGTCTGTGTAATATAGTAATTAGGAGATTGAACGATTTAGCCAATCGGCAACAGCCGTGAGGTCTTAAGTTGATACGCTGTAATATATTTCGAAGGAGTAAAGACCAAACCATAAACTTCTCATGCAATAATGAAGGGAGCATAAAATGAATAGCAGTAATTTAACCAGAAGAGCGTTCCTGGCCGCGACGACTGGTACAATCGCCGCTGTTGCAGCGAGCCAGCTTCCTCTGTATGCAAATGCCGGCAAAGAGGCTGGCAAGCTGGCCATTCACGGCGGCAAGCCTGTTCGTGCCAAAGCATGGCCTGCCTGGCCGCAATGGGACAAGTCTGCTGAAGAGCCTGTGCTTTCAATTCTGCGCAGCGGCAACTGGTACAGAGGCCAGGGCAATACAGTGACTCAATTTGAAAAAGCATACGCCGAGCTGCTGGGCGCCAAACGCTGTGTCTGCACCTTCAACGGCACCAATGCCCTGCTGACCGCAATGCACGTACTGGATGTCGGCGTCGGTGATGAAGTCATTGTCTCGCCATATACGTTCATCGCCACGTATAACGTTGTCATCGGGTCCAGTGCCCTGCCGGTCTTTGCCGACACTGATCCCGAGACCTTCCAGATCAATCCGGACACAATCGAAGAGCGAATTAACGAAAGAACCAGGGCGATTATGCCCGTGCACATCCTGGGCCTGCCGGCGAATATGGACAAGATTATGGCCATCGCCAAAAAGCACAACCTAATCGTTATCGAAGATGCTTGCCAGGCGTGGCT
>JAFGPJ010000438.1 GCA_016936275.1 Sedimentisphaerales bacterium | reverse complement strand
TGCTCAATATTCAGTAATTTAAACCGAAACATTTATACCGGGTAGATGTTACCATCTTGTTACGACTTTGTCCTTTTTTTGTTATTTGTTCCGGCCATCAGTGAACTAATATTGCTATGATGAATAGAATATCAAACAAGCCCATCTGTAAGAATCCCAACTGTTGATAACCGGGATTTCCAACATAAACCTTCATAGCGTCGGCAGCTCGTATCCCTTTCGGTATTGCTTGGTCAAGTAGGTATTGGCTTCGGCGTCGTCGATGAAGCGTTCGTTTTCAGCGTCGAATTTCAGCCGGCGGCCTACACGCATTGCTATATTGGCTATATGGCAAAGCGCCGCCGAGCAGTGGCCGACCTCGACGCCGGCGTACAGGTCGCTCGCCTTACGGCTGCGGACTACGTCGACGAAATTCTGAGCGTGTTTATAGCTGCCTCGCAGGCCGCCGGGGCCTTCTTTGCCGTTCTTGAACGTCACCCGCCAGCCGTTCCTGCCGATAGACAGGGTTCCTTCGTCGCCGTAAAAGATGTCGCCGTTATCGTGCCCTTCGAGACCGTACGGCGTCCACAATCGCATCTCATACATCAGGTACACATCGTCATACTCGAACGCAGCAACCTGAGTATCGGGTGTTTCGTGGTCATCATCGTAGAACAATTGTGTGCCGCTGCACGAGACGGCTTTGGGAATTTCCACGCCGAGCCCCCAGCGGGCGATGTCAATCTGGTGTATGCCGTCGTTTCCGGTATCGCCGGTGCCGTAGTCCCAGAACCAGTGCCAATTGTAATGGTATCGGTTTTTGTTGAATGGCCTTTTCGGGGCCGGGCCGAGCCAGAGGTCATAATTGACCCCGGGCGGCGTTTCGCTGTCGGGCTCGTGGCCGATGGGTCCCCGCAACTGGCAGTTAATCGCTTTTGCCATGCGGATTTTACCGAGCTTGCCGGACTTGAGATATTCGATGGCTTCTATTGTACCGTCGGTGCTGCGTATCTGCGTGCCATGCTGGACCATCTTGCCGTGCTTTCGGGCAAGATTTATAAGCAGGTGTCCTTCAGCAATAGTGTGGCTCATCGGCTTTTCTATGTACACATCTTTGCCGGCAATAATCGATGCTGCGGCCATCGGCACATGCCAATGGTCAGGCGTTGCAATTGCGATGATATCGATGGATTTGTCTTCGAGCATCCGGCGATAATCGTCGTAGCCTGTAACCGATTGGTTGCGGTCTCTGTATTGCTTTACCCGCTGTTCCAGAACATTGCTATCGACATCACATAGCGCGACAATTCGCACACCATCGAGGTCATTGAATTCATTAGCGAGTCCGTTGCCGCGGCCGCGAATGCCCACTACGCCGACGAGAAGGTCGTTGTTGGCGCCTTGCACTTTCGAGAACGGCATGGCCATTGCGGCACCGACCGCGGCGGTACTTTTTACAAAATCTCTGCGTGTAAGGTTATTCATTGTCAATCTCCCTTCACTGAAGTGAATTTTTTGAATCTTTTTTCGATCTGTTCGTTCGTTCGGAATCCTTCATAAACAATTACGAGAAACCTGAAATGTGCAGTTTCACCTCCTTCGAGGGTTAGATGAAGCGGTATTACTTTGTTCTTACGATATTCTTTGGGCTGCTGCCTTTGGAAGTCACCCTGGCCGAACGGATTTGCTGAGAACAGGCCATAGTTTCGCACATGCCAGTAGGTAGGATAATTAATGCTAGCCGGGTGGTTGAGAATGACAATTCCGACGACCGTGCCCTTTCTGATGCCCTGTAAGGCCACCCAGCGTGCCCTCTTGCCCCAAACATCTTTTGCCGTCTCGTCGCCGTTGGAGCTGAAATACTTGCCTGTGCCGGAGATTGATTCATCCGGCATAGGACCGCCCAATTTGGGTGAGTTTTCAGGATTGCTCTCTCTGAAATAATCGCTGAGACGGATCGCGAACATGCCTTCTTCTATATCTTCGAACACAACGCGGGTACATTTAGCCGTCAGGTCAATGCTCATATCGATTGCATATTCATTCTCATGCTCGCCGGCAAGAAATATCATAGTGCGTCGTTCATCCAGCAGCACCTGCTGTTTATCATCTATCCAGTGTGAGATGGCCGTAAGTTTTCCGGTGCCGGCCCCACCTGTCATTTCTGTGATTTCCACGTGCTTTATTTGCGGAGGCACCCCAGTATTTTTCCAGAAGTTAACGCCGTTTACCTGATCTACGGCAAAGAAAATCCCGATATGATGCTCATGATCAGTGCTGCCGCCCTCTATCTCGGTAAGCGGATAGCGGCGGCTGACGTCTATGCCGGAGGGCGTCCTCACCGGAACCAGCAGCGGCCTGGTCATATTTTCGCCGTAGAGATAGCTTGTAAAAAGCTCCCCGGCAATAACCACGTCTATTCTGTTTTCGCCCCTGACAAGCTCGACCTTCGGCGACGCAGCCCTTAAATCGGCTGTAATAAGAATTATTGATATGGCAAGAATAAATCTTTTCATAATGCTTCTTTCCTGCTTAAACCGGCACAAATAATACCACGAATCCGAATACAAATCATCGAAAAAACCTGTATGGAATTCGAAAACCGGCAGTGTTCCAAAAAAATATGGAAATTATTGTTGCAATCAGTCCCTGACAGGGTTATATTACGATGACTATATTGAAATGATTGTTATAAGAGATCGCTGAAATAGCAGAAACAGCGTTTCCGAATATTGTTACTATGGTTTATCATTAGCGTCATTTCATATTATTCTGCAAAACCTTTATAGGAAGTATTTTACCATCCGAGCTGGTAGCGGCAAATACTCCAGTAATAATGATATGTACCGGTTTTTCTCTATGGGGAAATGCGCCCTGGTGCAAACAAATAAGTTAATAAGGAGAACAGAATGAACATTTATGTAGGAAATCTGTCCAATGAAGTCACGGACGAAGACTTGCGCCAGGAGTTCGAGGAATTCGGACAGGTTGAATCGGCGAATGTGATTAAGGACAAATTCAGCGGTGAATCGAGAGGATTCGGCTTCGTGGAAATGCCTTCAAAAGAAGAGGCTATGGCGGCAATAAGCGGTCTTGAGGACAGGGAATTGAAGGGCAAAAAAATCAACGTAAACGAAGCCCGCCCCAGGCCGGCTAATCGTGGTGGTGGTGGAGGCGGCGGCCGACGCGATTCAAGACGCGGCGGCAGCGGCGGTGGTGGACGTGGACGCGGCGGCCGAGGTGGTAGTGGCGGCGGTGGCGATAGACGGCGCTACTAACATCTTGCATAGCAATTTGCTATTGCCCAGATACTTTGTGACGTGATAAGTTCTTCGGATACACCGCCTGTAAGTCGGCGTATCTGTTATTGCTGCATGTCCTTTGTGAAACGAAGGTGGCTGCCCGGCAGTATTTCGTCATGTGATGAGACTGTAAGATACGCCAGCAGAATAATCAGGGCGGGAACCAGCAGCCAGCTTATCCAATATCGCAAACCGGGCATCCAGAATTGATCGGAAGCTATGACTTGTGCTTCGGGCTGGAGCCTTGGTTTGCCGGATAACACCAGCACAATCAAAGAACAAATCCCGCCGGTTATCCAGAATGTTACGTGTAAGAAGAACGCTCCTTTTCCGGCCATACCCGGCAGGGCCTGCGCGAAAGCGCCGGCGACGGCAATCCAGAGAATGATAAGGAACAATAACTGCCCTCGTCCGAAATCACTGGGGGGCGCTAAAGGCAAATCCTGACGGCGATGCCGGATGATTGCGATTAATATCATTGCCGATAGAAAAAGCCCGACAATTAAAAACCACCATTGTGCCGGGATTCCGAACAGATGTTCCGGGATGTGTTTGCCTTTCGCCCAGTTTATGGCGTTTTTATGCAGGTTGGCCCACATCATAACCAGCAGCAAAAAAATCAATCCAATGGTATTGAGATTTCCGCTGGCCTGATCCTCGTCCTGTGGGGCAAGTTTCGGTCTTAAATGCCGAAGAAAAGCCAGGCCGACTCCCAAACCCATAATCAATCCGAAAAGCTGCTCCATCCACTTCCAGTAGTCCAGGCCCTGCAGCGCTTCAAAGCGACCGATCGGTCCCCACTGAGCACGACCGAGCATATTGAAAAAATCCCCAACGGCAAAACCAATCCCGCCTGCAAGGAATCCAAATAGCGTCACATTTAGCGCAGCTCGATTTTGCTTTCGAACCAGATAAAACACAATAGCAAAAAACAGACCAACACAACCCGACCAGTTATCGCTGCGAGGCGGCGTCATGTGCAGCCCCAGCAGGCAGGTCAGGATGATGTATCCGGCCCACCAGCCGCTGGCCAGCAGCATGATGAAGAAACAGGCCGGCCTACTTCGGGGAACAACAATCGCGTATGCTCCTGCTATAAGTAAAGCAGACAATGCTGCAAACCAATCAGTGTCATGCAAATACCAGGTTTCTGCAAGCCATTCGGTCAAGCCGCTGATGTCCATAGCAAACCATCCGAGCCACAACGCCACAAGAGGGCCGGCGAAATTCTCCAGATATGAGCGGGATTTAGTTACACTAAGCGCAAGTATGGCCGAGCCAATACCTGCCCATAATGCCCCGATCAGAAATAGGCAGGCGTAACCATAGGCGACGTCCGGAAATGAAGAAGCTGCCGTGTAGCCGACTATCTTTCCATAGCTCATCTGCCCCCCGAACGCCCATCCAACAGCTCCGCAGAACGCCATAATAGTCGAGCGACACCACCAGTCTTGTCTGCCGGAAGCCAGGCAGATTGCAAGGCCCAAAAGCGCGCCCGGTACCATTGCTCCTGCTTCATGGCCATAGTCACCGCGAAAGCCCCACCCGACCGACATGGCCAAACCCGACAACAGTATACCAATTAATGCCGATTCAGATTTGTATGTTTTCACATCCATAAAAAATACTTCGAAAACATGTTACCAATCCGTTGTAAATTGCCTTACATAAATAGACGCTAATAATTGTAATCTAAATAATGTTCTATGTGGATTAAAAGGTTTAAAAACTTAGGAGATTTATCATGGCACGCACAGAAAGTTCAAGATGGATATGCTACTTAGGTTTTGCAATAGTAATAATCTGCATAAGCGAACCGGCAGCTTTTGCCCTGAGCCCCATGGGGCCACCAGCATCAGGACTGAAACAGGAAAATTTTAAGATAGGAGCCGACTTCTCACACAGCGAGATAGACCTCAAATTCAACGATGGTGAATACTTCGAATATCTCGATGGCTGGTTCGATGCGTCAGGAGCGGAACCTGATCTGAAACTAAATAACGTCAAGATAAATACAGTTCAGGTCAATCTTGGTTATGGCGTCACCGACTTCTTCGAAGTGTTTTTGCGTTTAGGCGGAACAAATGCCAGATTCAGCGGTTCGGATTTTTGGCCGTCCGGAGAAGAATTCGAAAGCAATACCGACTTTGCCATCGGCGGCGGTTTCAAAACAACATTTTACGATGAAGGCAGACTTAAAATCGGCGGGCTGATTCAAGTCGGCTGGTCTGATTTGGACGGCACAATAAGGCCGAAAGAATGGCCGGTGGCCGACGACACCGTCCAGTTCGACCTTACACAGGTCCAGATCGCAGCAGGCCCAAGCTATGAATTAACGGAAAGAGTTTTAATTTATGGCGGCCCTTTTTTACACTTTGTTCGCGGCGATTGGGAAGATGTTTACAATCAAATCGATCCCGGCACAGGAGGACTTCTAACAACAAAGACAACCTGGATCGTCGAAGAAGACTCAAGTTTCGGTGTTTACATCGGCACCCAAATGGAGATTGCCGAAAACAGCTCATTTATGATCGAGTATCAGCATACATCGGCAGCAAACGCTGTCGGAGCGAGTATGGCAGTAAGATTCTAATTGCTAATTGAATCGAGCATATTACCTGCTTACAACGTATCGCTAATCTTGATTTTCTTGACATATAGCAGTTGATTTGCTAAAATAATAATTGGCCGTTTTCCAGGCAATTTAACGCTTATTATCGAATATATAGTTTGTCCGAGACTTGATCATGAAAGAACCAGGATTAAGACGGAAATTGGTACTAATAATGATACTCGGAGTGGTGATTTTATCCGAGCCTGTCTTGGCGTCAAGGCAAAGCCGTAAATCATCGTCGTCACGATCCTCTCCAAGAAGCTCCGGAAGCAGACAAAGCTCACACAGCAGCTCGAATAGAGCCACGCAACCGTCCCGACCTTTTATATCGACCCGGTCAGTTAGCAGCAACAGCTCGCCAAACACAACCAGAAGCTCCAGAAGGATTGAATCTGGAAGCCGAACGACTCCTAATACTCGCGGTACCAGAATTTATACGCCAGGTACCTCAATGTTGGATATGAGCACATCCACCTTCAGAAATTCGAGCGGTAGGCCTTCGCGAAAAACTGACGCTCAAATTTCTATACCCAGTTCAACAACGAACGGCAGCCGACTCCGTAGATTGACTGGTGATTATGATTATCCATCTACGCGCAGAAGTTATTACCATTACTATCATGACCATTATCCCTCGCACCGGATTTTCTACTGGATTTCCTGGCCGGATTGCTGCCGGCCCATTTGCTACGACTGGGGACCCTCTTTCACCTTTGGTTACTTCTGGCCTTATTACCATCGCAGATTTGTCTTTGTCAGCCTCGGCGGTTACTGGCCGTGCTATACGTACCGGCGCTATTACTGGTACGGATGGCACCCTTTCTGCTGGCACGGCTGTTATCCCCCGGAATATGTAATCGCCGACAACAATTACAATTACTATTACTACAGCACCGCTCCACAGGG
>JAFGPJ010000437.1 GCA_016936275.1 Sedimentisphaerales bacterium | reverse complement strand
TGTACGTCGATATCGAGCCGGAAACGTTCAATATAAACGTGAACCTGCTGAAAGAAGAAATCACAAACAAAACAAAGGTCATTATCGCCCAGCACACTTATGGATATCCCTGTGAAATGGACGCTATCATGGAAATCGCCCAGAGCAGCGGAATTCCCGTAATCGAAGATTGCTGCCTTGCTCTTGGTTCGAAATATAAAGGCAGGAAAGTCGGGACATTTGGGCGGGCCGGATATTTCTCATTTCAATGGAACAAGCCTTATACGACCGGCCTCGGAGGAATGGTAATAACAGGCGACCGTCAATTAGCTGAGCGAATCGAAACTCTTACGGCAAAAGAAATGTGCTCGCCTTCAAATCGGGAAGTCTTTATGCTCCGGATGCAATTGATAATCTATAGGTTGCTTATCTACCCGAGAACGACCGCCCTGGCCCAAAGCTTGTTCAGGTATCTCACGAAAAAAGGTGCGGTTATAGGCTCCTCGAGCACAAGTGAATTCAAGCCGGTCAAAGCCGGCGATTTCTTCAAAGGTATAAGCAAAACGCAGGCCCGCTCGGGAATTAGGCAGCTCGACCGAATAGAAGAGAACATCGCTCACCGGCGTAAGATGGCACAGTTGTACGATGAATTGCTTGCGGCTAAGGGCTTCAAATCCAGCAAGGACAGCAGGGATAGGGTAGAGCCAGTCCTGGTAAGATATCCAGTACGAATAGCAGAGAAGGAAAAGGCCCTCGCGCAGGCAGCCAAAGCCGGCATCGAGCTTGGAAGCTGGTTCGAGTGTCCCCTGCACCCAATTGAAACACCCCTGGCATCTTATGACTACAAGCTCGGCATGTGCCCCGAGGCCGAGAAAGCCGCCCGCGAGACAGTGAACCTGCCGCTGCACCGGCGGGTAAACGAAAAGACCGCCGTAAAAACCGTAGAATTCATAACTAGCTTTACACAAACATAGCCGGATTTGTCCTCTGCATCGGCTTTATGAATTTTCTTGTTAATATTCATAATTCTTCCAAAAGTAATCAAAGAAGGGACCGAATCATTTTTTCTGGCAATACAGCGATTCATTTGATATGATTGTACAAGAATTGGGAAGGATTATAGATGTTAATAAACGTGAGATTCGGAGATACCTGTATTAAGAAGGGAAGAATTATAGCCAAGACAGAAACTCCCGAGAAAACATAATTCTCTATATATCCCTAAAAGTATATCGTGATATGGGATAGTGCAGAAACTATAGAATATTATTTTCGCCACGAGGAAAATATGAATAACCGCGATTCCGTTGTATCTCTATTTTGTGCTTTCCTGCTTCTCATTGCTGCAGCGGTAGTCAATCATCTGAGTCTTTGGAGCCTTCTTGGCAACTACACAGTGCCATGGTTCTGCAGTACAATCGCAATAGCATTACTCATCGTTACATTGACTGGCTCGATATGTGGTTGTCCACCGGGTAAGATTCCATTATCGCGTGTAATCACTGTGATTGTGGGTTCATCCGCCGTCATCGGTCTTGGCATGCTTATAGATGGGATCTCTTACAATATCCCCATGGATTGGGCTTCAACAGCAGGTGAATGGTTCGGTTTTTCAATCTTTTTGATAATACTATTCTGGCTACCCAGGACGGATCAAACAAACAAATAGATTGCCAGTCCTAAAGCAGACTGGCGAACACTGGAGTACAGTTGACGCCACTCTCGTGTCGTAACTGACTATACGCGCTATTTTTTACGGACAGCCCCACGTAAGCCTTCCATCCTTAGATAGCCCTTTTTCCAGACGATTATGCCTGAGATTGCGAATACGAGGATATATATAAATAAGGCGTATCTTGCCCGGATCTGTATTCGCAGACTTAAACCTATGCCTATGAGGGCGTAAAGGGCCGCCAGGGCGTAGCATATCGCGACAGTTCTTTTAAGCGGGATTCCCCGGTCGATCATCTGGTCATAGATGTGGCCGCGGTCGGAGACGAACAGAGGGCGGTGATTGAGCAGTCTTCTGGTCACTGCAACAGCGGTATCGAGGATTGGCAGGCCGAAAACGACCACCGAGGCCATCCACCAGCGGACGGCTTTTTCGGCAAATAAAATCATCAGCGCCGCAGCGATAAAACCGAGCAGCATACTCCCGGCGTCACCCATGAATATTTTGGCAGGATGACGATTGAAAGGCAAAAAGCCGCAGACCGCTCCGAGAAGCCCCAAACACAAAATGACTCGGACCGAATCGCCGCCGACCTGGCTTGAGCCCCAGGTTCCCAGGTGAACAGCCAGAATTAAAAGAGCCGCGGCGATGATTACGGTAACGCCGGCACAAAGCCCATCCAGGCCGTCGAGCAAGTTGAGCGAATTTGTTGCCCCGAGGACGAATATAATAACAATGGGAATTCCCAAAATGACCTCCAGGTTCTCCGGTATATTCAATCCGAGATAGGTATTGAGAAAACCGAGGCTGGGCCTGACTCCCACGGCCACGAGAATTACCGCAGCAAGGATTTGTCCTAATATTTTTTGGTACGGTTTTATGTCAAAAATATCATCGAGAAGACCTATGAAGCACGCAATCGCACCGCCTGCCAGAACGCTAAAAAGCCAAATGAAAGTCGAGGGCAGATGCCGGCCATAAAGGCAATAAATACCAGCAAGAACACCCGCGGTTAATCCGACAAGCATTCCCACGCCGCCAAGATAGGCGACAGATGCTTTGTGTGTTTTTACGAGATGGTCGGGCTTGTCGACAATGCCGAACTTTATTGCTATGTTCTTGCACAGCCACGTGGCTACAAATGCAAATACAAATGAAAATACGAGTACAGGCCAGAACTGCAGGACCCAGCTTATGGGTCTTTCAGGACCTATGAGATTATCCAGCATATTCCTGTCCTTTGCCGAAAGAATACCCGAACATGAAAGCACCTACGTACTTTCATTAGTCTATCGAACGTCTTCAAACCTGTCCAGACCAATCACTCCGGCATTGACTCTACGACCGTATCCGGGTAAACTCGTTTTATGAGTTTTTCCAACATTTTAAAACGTGGACTCGATATAATCATATCTCTATTAGCACTGATTATTCTCTGCCCAGCGTTGTTTTTTATCATCATTGCGATAAAAGTAAGCAGCAAAGGGCCCGCTATTTTCAAACAAAAACGGGCAGGCAAAAACGGCAATCCTTTCATATTTTATAAGTTTCGCACGATGACAATCGACGCCGATCCCTTTGGGCCAAGTCCGAAATCCGGCCAGGATCCCAGGCTCACAAAAATCGGAAGAATTTTACGCGAATATTCCCTTGATGAACTGCCACAGTTTTTCAACGTATTAAAAGGAGATATGAGTGTTGTTGGACCCCGGCCGTTGTACCTCTCACAGATACCTGAATGGAGCAAACGGCAGCAAAAACGGCTGCTTGTAAAGCCCGGATTGACCGGTCTGGCGCAAATTTCCGGAAGGGGAGAAATAACGCGTGAAGAAAAACTTGAACTCGACGTTAAATACGTGGAAACGGCAAGCTTTTTAGTCGATATAAGGATAATATTGGCGACCATTGCCAATGTTTTAAGCCGAAAGGGCATCTATGAGAAAAGATACTCGCAAGCCGAATCCACACGAGGTAAGAAACCTTAAATACTCGATGTCTACTGAGGGTTTAGGGCAAAAATAATATGAAATATCTGACAAAAATAGAACAATTAGAGCAACTGAGCCCGGCGGAAAAAACTAAGCTCAAGCAGGTAACCGACAAGTTCGCTTTTCGCAGCAACGACTATTATTCATCACTGATCGATTGGAAAGACCCTTACGATCCCATACGGACCATAATTGTACCCAGCCTGCAGGAGCTTGACGAATGGGGCCGACTCGATCCATCGAATGAGAAATCATACTGTATTATGCCAGGATTAGAGCACAAGTATCCTTCCACCGTGCTTCTGCTGGTCAGCAATGTCTGTGACGGAATCTGCCGGTACTGTTTCCGTAAGCGCGTCTTTATCAATCCGCAGAACGAATACTTGCGAGACCTACCGGCAGCGATACAATACATAAAACAAAATAGTGAGATCACCAATGTGCTCTTGACCGGGGGAGATCCGCTTGTACTCAAAACCTCAAAACTTGAAAACATTATTCGCCAACTGAGGGACATTGAACACGTACAGATAATTCGTATCGGGACAAAGATACCGGCGTTCAATCCCTCTCGGATAGTCGAAGATCCCGCTCTACTCGAGATAATAAAAAAGTACAGCACCGAGCGAAAAAGAATTTATATTATGACTCACTTCATTCATCCGCGGGAATTAACAAACCTGGCGGTCAAGGCGATCGGCCTGCTGCAACAAGCCGGCGCGCTGATAGCCAATCAGATGCCGCTTATTAGAGGCGTCAACGACAATCCCGAGGTTCTGGCGGAACTGCTGGCCAAATTATCCTTTATCGGCGCTGCCCCATACTATATCTTCCAGTGCCGTCCGGCACTGGGCAACAAATTCTATACAATCCCGATCGAGAAGGGGCACGAGATTGTCGAGCAGGCAAAAGCCCTCGTCTCCGGACTGGCAAAGCGCGTCCGGTTTGTCATGTCGCACTCAACCGGCAAGATCGAAATCGTCGGCAGGACGGAAGACTTCGTCTATTTCAAATACCACAGGGCCGCTGAAGACACCGACAGCGGGCGTTTCATGGCTCTGGAGAGTAACCCGGAAGCATATTGGCTTGACGATTATACTGAAGTAATCAGAGATTACCCTATCGATTTACCATACAGGTCCTACGGACCGGAATAAAATTATGCTGTGTGTTGTGTACGCGTTCTGTGTTATAATTATTCGCCATCTATCATGCAACACGCTGAACGCCGAACGTAAAATCCTATAACGACTGTAACTATTGCTCCAAAGGCTATGATTATGTCGGAAAACGCTAATTCTTTGCCGACAATAACGGAAAATAATTTAACGATTATTAGAAAACCAGTCGGCCCTGCCAACGCTAAAATGAGCCATTTGGCTTTAGGGGCTTTTACAGCAAGAAAAAGACGTATGCATTGAATCCACAGAACAGTCAAAATCGAATAGGCAAGGAAGTGAAACACCGCATTCGTAACAGGTAATAAGTCGGACAAATTTGCTCGCGTGACATTAGTTATGCCGAAGATGAAAGTTGCCACCACTAATAATACTGCGGGCCAAAACGTTAGAAACGAGAAAATAATTAAGCCTGTAAGTGCACCCGCCAAGTCCATGTAAAAATCCTGAACATCACAGCTACGTCCCGCAACATAATTCTGAAGCCACTCGTCAAGAATCCCATACACAACTATCACAGACAACACCAACCAGGGCGCAGCCCCGCGCCAGTTCACTTTTTCATTGCCTCTGACAGTTAACCAGAGCAAAAAAGTTAAAATCAAATACGCCAGAAAATGAAGGTCCTTATCTGAAACATCAGCTTCCTGAACAACACGCGGGATTGGAATATGAGCCAGTACAAACAGCGCCGGCCAGTAAAGAACCAATAAACACGCAGCTATTTTCTGTTGGTGCGATAAAGTCATTGAAACCACCTAAAAAAGTTCCTGACCGGTGCGTTTTGTGCATTTATCCATGTCACAATAATATTTTTCACTATCTGAACTAATAATGTCGCGAAAATCCACTTTCACGCCCTTTTGCCTTGTAAACACATAGTAGCAGGGATTTGCTTCATTCCCTTGTGCACTCAAGCCAAAAACGCCCGAAACAATCAGAAATCTTACATGGATCTTAGTCGCATGATCCTGAAAAATTACTGACGCGGGAAAAAATATAAGAAGTTATGCCCTAAAAAGAAAGTTTAATCTGGGAAATCCTAAAATGAGTGTATAATATAAGCATACAAATTATAGATTACCGCTTGAAATAACTTATTTTGGAGGATTAAGAAATGAAACGCTTAGCAATTCTCGCAATAGTGTTGACATGTTTTGCAACGCTTTGTCTCGGGCGAAGCAGATCCCGAACACCGCAAATGATAATCCAGCTAACAGATCCCAATCTGACAGGGGATATGAGCCTCGAAGCGGCATTAGCCAAGCGGCGAAGTGTGCGACAGTTTAGCAGCGAACCAATCAAACGCTCACAAATCAGCCAACTGGCCTGGGCCGGCCAGGGCATAACAGAGCCCCAAAGAGGCCTGCGTACGGCACCATCGGCAGGGGCGACATATCCCATAGAGCTGCTTTTCGCGATGCCCGAGGGTCTGTTTGTCTATCGCCCGGTCGATCACAGCCTGATGCAGATTGGGAATCAGGATATCCGCAGCGGCCTGGCTGCAGCCGCTTCGATGGCTGAGTCGGTAGCCGGAGCCGGATGCGATATCATTGTTGCCGGCTCCATTAGAAAGCTGACCGACCAATACAAAAACAATGCCAGAAAATTTATGTACATGGAAGCCGGTCACATTGCCCAGAATATCCAGTTGCAGGCAGTCTGTTTAGGCCTGGGATCCGTAACAGTCGGTGGTTTTGATACAAACCAAGTCCGGAAAGCCAGCAACCTTACAAGAACTCTCGAGCCACTTTATATAATTTGTGTCGGTTACCCGGCAGGACAGGGAACAACAGAAACTTCACAAGGACAAGCCGGCGCTGCGGGAAAAAAGGCCGTGTTAATTATCGGCAGTCAGAATTTCCGAGATGAGGAGCTTTTCGAAACAAAGCGTGTACTCGACGCTGCACAGGTACAAACTGTCATTGCAAGCATGAAAACCGGCATAATTAGAGGGATGCTTGGAAACGTAGCAGAAGCAAGTATTCCCGTGAACCGTTTGCAAGTCGATGACTATGACGCGATAATCTTTATAGGCGGCCCGGGAGCTGCCGAGTACGTTGGCAATCCTTCTATTATGAACATGGTGCGTGAGACAGTCCGCAAGGGGAAAGTTCTTGCCGCAATCGGCGTTGCCCCCACAATTTTGGCAAATGCAAATGTGCTCGCCGGCATCCAGGCAACGAGTTTCTTGTCCGAACGAGATATAATCATACAGGCTGGTGCTATATATACTGGTTTCCCGGTTCAACGAGATAGATCAATCATAACCGCCACCGGACCGGAGGCAGCAGTCCAATTCGGCAGAGTTATTGTAGATACCCTTTCCGGCAGATAGAACCCGCAAAATTAAACCGTATCCTGGTTTTGGCTGTAACGATTCGTAATGGGCAGCCTTCGGTCCTTACCAAAGGCCTTCGGTGTGATTTTTATCCCGGGCGGCGACAGCCTCCTTTTGTACTCGTTTCGGTCAACCATACGAATAACCTTGTGGACTACATCCTCCGGCAGGCCTTCTGTGACAAGTTCCGTTACGGACTTGTCCTCTTCGACATAACCCTTGAGAATCTTATCGAGCAAATCGTAATCAGGCAGTGAATCGCTGTCTTTCTGGTTCGGCGCCAGTTCGGCGCTTGGCGGCCTGGTTATCACATCTTCCGGTATGATTTGCCGCCCTCCTACTTTGTTGATATGTTTGGCCAGTTCGTAAATGGTTGTTTTTGGGACGTCCTTAATTATCCCAAAACCACCGGCCGTGTCGCCATAGAGAGTCGAGTATCCGACCGCGGTCTCGCTCTTGTTGCCGGTCGTCAGCACGAGCGAGCCGAACCGGTTGCTCAGCGACATTAAGATACAGCCGCGAATTCTGGCTTGCAGATTCTCGTATGCAATCCCCTCATCGCTCCAGCCCTCGATGGTTTGAAGCGACTTATGGAATTGACCGAGTATCGGCCCAATCGGGATAGTGTGAAACTCGATGCCCAGATTTCCAGCCAGCTTCTCGGCATCGCTTATCGTTTCGGGACTGTTGAACTCCGACGGCATACTGATACCAACAACGTTCTCGGATCCCAAAGCCACCACGGCAATCGCCGCTGTAACAGAAGAATCGACGCCGCCGCTCAGTCCAAGCAGCACCTTCTTAAAACCGTTTTTGCGTGCGTAGTCCTTCGTACCGAGCACGAGCGCCAGATAAATTTCATCAACAGAATCAGTCGGCTGCCGAGCGGCAGGTTCCACCGGCTCTATTAGCACAGTCCCGTCTGCCGCTGAAATGACATCAGCAATAAGCAAATCCTCGTCAAATGCTTTTGCTTTGGCAACAAGCCTGCCGGTCGAATCGGCAAAAATGCTCCGGCCATCAAAAACCAATTCATCCTGACCGCCTACCAGATTGCAATACGCGACAGCACAATTCAATTCATTTGCACACGCATTAATCACTTTCTCTCTCGCCCGAATCTTGCCTGTATGAAACGGTGAGGCTGATATATTAAGAATCATCCGGATTCGGTCGTCGCCGGCAAGAAACTTACGAAGCCACCGGATATTCCAAATATCAAAGCAAATGGTAACGGCAACATCGAGACCTTCTATGTTGATGACGAGCGGCTTGGCGCCGGGATTAAAATATCTCCGCTCATCGAACACGCCATAATTCGGCAGCATACCTTTGCGATATACTTTATGTACTTTACCACCCCGAATTACCGCGGCAGAATTATAACTTTTGCCCACTTCACCTTCAGCAAAGCCCACTATTACAGTCTTGTCGGGGCAATCGGCAGCAAGCTTTTCGAGAGCCAGTGAACAATCTCTCAAAAAATGCCGCTTGTATAACAAATCTTCCGGCGGATAGCCGCAGATAGCTAATTCCGGGAAGGCCAGCAAATCCACATCCGCCTCAACGGCCCGGGCATAGATTTGCCGCATCTTTTCGGCGTTGCCAGCCAAATCTCCAACAACTGCATTAAATTGTCCCAGTGCTATTCTCATAAATAGGTTAAAAATGACTAAAGTGAGCTAAAGTGACTAAAGTGTATTAGCGCCGATGTAACTTTAGGCACTTTAGTCACTCTCAACTTTAGACACTAAGAAACGGAGAGGGCGGGATTCGAACCCGCGGTGCTCTAAAAAAGCACACCGGTTTTCGAAACCGGCTCGATCAGCCACTCCGACACCTCTCCGAAATCTTCTCTCGTAGGGTGTGCGCTGCACACCACCGGCACCGATAAATGGTGTGCGATGCACACCCTACCGGCTCACTTAATTTACACCCAATAAGTTGATTCTGCAAGGAAAATAGAGAAGCTCCGTATCACGATCCAGGATAATTATAAATTCTTTATGTTCCGTTCAATAGAATATCAATACGGGGCGTTTTATGATTATAGGGCTTCATCAGGATATCCAGATCTCCGTCGCAGTCCAGGTCGCCGAGTTTTCCTTCATGGATGCCCTGGCCATGTGAGGCAACGGTTTCTTTGAAGTTCCCTTTGCCGTCGCCGTACCAAATGTATGTCTTAGCGTTGTCACCAGCACCGGGATTGCCCATTTCGCCTATAAAGATGTCCAGGTTGCCGTCGTCGTCAATGTCTCTGATTTCACAAGTATGGCCGTGGATGACCTCGCGCAGCGTGTGCGCTTTCCATCCGTTACCCGTCCATTCGTACCACCGGGCCTGCCCATCCATATCACCCGGCGAAAAGACCACCTCGGGACGTCCGCCCTTAACCAACTGGCCTGCGGCACATTGTGTAAACGTCATCTCGGCGTCAATTACGTTCTCTTTGAATTTACCTTCGCCCTGATACTTGAACCAACGCCCTCCTCCGACGATATCAACTATTCCATCCAGGTCGATATCAACTGGAATAGACGGAAAACCCTCTCGTTCAAGCCCCGACGAC
>JAFGPJ010000436.1 GCA_016936275.1 Sedimentisphaerales bacterium | reverse complement strand
TTGCCGTTGACTAACAGCAGTTTTTCTACTTTGTGCTTCTGCAGAATTTCCTTAGCCTGTTCGAGCGTGGTTCCCGCCGGGCCTGATACCAGCTTGTCCTTGACCATGACGGAGCTTATCTCGACTTCGTAGTCTTTTAGAAATTTCAAATCCCTGCGTGTCAGTATACCGACGAGCTTTTTGCCTTCGACAATTGGGATGCCGGAGACGTTCTGCTCGCTCATAAGCTCCTGTGCTCTTCTGACCGGCTGGTTCGGCGAGAGAGTCACCGGGTCGAGAATCACGCCGTGCTCGGAACGCTTGACCTTTGCCACCTCCCGCTTTTGCGCCTCGATGGAGAGATTTTTATGAATGATGCCGATGCCGCCTTCCTGAGCCAGCGCAATTGCCAGGGCCGACTCGGTAACTGTATCCATCGCCGCCGAGACAATGGGGATATTGATCGTGATATTGTCGGTCAATTGTGTGCGGGTGTCGGCCTGGCTCGGCACAAAATCACTCTTGGCCGGGACCAGCAGCACATCGTCGAAAGTAATGCCTTCAGCAATAATTTTGCCGTTATCCATTTTTCGCTCCAGATATTAATTGCCTTCTTGGCCTGGTATTAAAATAGTGAATTATACTCAAAGAATAATCAAATATCAAAAATCAAAATATCAAAATGTTATTTTTTTAGGTTCGCAGCCATCCCCAAAGCCTGCGGCTTTGAGGCTGCCACCCGGTTTACCGATCCTATCGTGTGGCAGCCTCATCGGAGATCGTCGTGTATCCGCCGCAGGCGGATTAATCGGGATGGGGATGGTTTTCCCTTGGCTACACAACCGCATCGTATCATTTTGGCGTTTGCATTTTAGTTTTTGATATGTATCATTGCCGTTAATGTCTGAAAGGAACAGAGAGATTCTGGTTGCTACCGGCAATCCCGGCAAGATTGCCGAAATCGGAGCTATGCTCGATGCTGACGTTCGTTGGCTGGGCCTTGCAGACCTGCCGCCGATAGCAGAAATCGCCGAAGACGGCACAACTTTCGCCGAGAACGCCCGCAAAAAAGCCGCCGGCTATGCCAAGGCCTCCGGCTTCTGGACACTTGCCGACGATTCGGGGCTGGTCGTCGATGCGCTTGACGGCGCTCCCGGCGTCAAATCCGCCCGGTTCTCCGGCGAAAAATCAAAAGGTGCCGACAGGACACTGATAGACCATCGAAATATCGCAAAAGCTTTAGAACTCCTCAAAGGCGTACCCGAAGAGAAACGCACAGCAAGATTTGTCTGCCGTCTGTGCTTAGCAAGCCCCCAACGAGTGCTCATCGAGACTGAAGGAACACTGGAAGGTCTGATAACCGACAGGGAAATCGGACAGAACGGCTTCGGCTACGATCCTATTTTTTTCGTGCCGAGACTCAATAAAACCGTAGCCCAATTGACCGCTGAAGAAAAAAATGCTATTTCACACCGCGGCAACGCCATCCGAAAGCTCAAACCACTGCTCGATGAGCTTCTGAGAGACGGCCTGTAATCTACAGCAAGGCAATTGCCGCGATGGAAGGAAGGAAATTCTGGAACGCATGAATACATGATGTGACCAATATCGCATGCCACCATGAGCGCTTTCGCCAGGCTAAATACGAACACGAAAAGACGAAAAATGGCCACATCACCACCAGTCCCCATGCCGGCGCGAGAAGTGAGTGCATTACGGCCCAGATAAATGCTGAGATGAGTGCCAGCAGAGCCTGGCGTCTTGTAATAAACGACAGTATCCAAAGCCCGCCGCCCATGAGCAACGTCTCCAACAGCGGGCCAATTATCACCAGCGTGATGAACAAGCCGAGGGCAGATCCTTCGAATTCCGGGCCTGTATCTTCTGTTATTGCGCCGCTTAATCCCAAAATCAGAGCTATGATTATAGAAGGTACAAGACTGATAAGCCCTGTGCGCAGAACATATTTCCATATTGAAATTTTATTATCAAACAGCAGGGAAAGCAGCAGCGGCTTTCTCTTCTGCCGGCCTGTTGCTTCATGTTCCGGCTCCAAGTTTTACCTCCATAAATGTTCGAAAAATTACACAATACGTCTGAAAAACGCAATAATTAAACTCATTTTTATGGCTGAATTAAAGGCTCATACTCCTGCCGGAGTCGATTGAGATTCATTGGACCGCCGGCTCTGAGTCAAATAGTGACATAAAAATCCGATAATTGTTTTCTCTTGACATTTCCAAATTACATCTGTATTTGTCCAATTTTAAATTTTGTTGTCAAAATAGCCGAAGATGGGTTCGGGTGCAAAAGTTTTGTCCCGCCTGAGACGGCAAATATCGGGTAAAACCAAGACTAAATAGTAATAGGTAAGCTTTTTTTATGGCAGAAAGAAAATCGAAAAAATCTCTCGTGATAGTCGAATCGCCTGCCAAGGCTCAAACTATACACAAATATCTCGGCCCGGACTTTGAGGTCAAAGCCTCTATGGGACACGTACGCGATCTTCCTTCGAAAGGCCTGAACGTCGATATAGAAAACGATTTCGAGCCGACCTACGACATCATGCCCGGCAAGAAACGCACGGTTACGGCACTGAAAGCGGCGGTAAAGAGCTGCGACGAGCTGTATCTGGCGACCGACCTTGACCGCGAGGGCGAGGCGATTGCCTGGCATCTTGCTCAATTGCTCGGATTCCCGGAGGAAAAGACCTACCGCGTTATTTTCAACGCAATCACGCATACATCGATTAAGCAGGCTTTTGCCGAGCCGGGCAAGCTCGATATGGATAAGGTAATGGCCCAGCAGGCCCGGCGAATCCTTGACAGGATCGTCGGCTATCAAATCAGTCCGCTGCTGTGGAAGAAGGTTGCCCGCGGCCTTTCGGCCGGCCGGGTCCAGTCGATTGCGGTCAAGATTATCGTCGAAAAGGAAAAAGAGATCCGCAAGTTCGAGCCCCAGGAATACTGGCTGATTCCTGCTGTTTTCACGACAGACTTGCAGAAAGATTACAGCCGCCAGTGGCTCGATTTCATGCAGACCAGGTCCGAGAACGACAAGCCGCCCACTCTTGCCGAACAAAGTAAATGGCTCACAGAGCATAACGCATTCAAAGCCGAACTCTACAAAATCGAAGATAAGGAATTCAAGGCGTCCGCCAAAGAGCAGGCAGAGCCTGTCTTCAATGCTCTACAACAGGCCCAGTTCAAACTCGCTGATTTGCAGACAAAACAATCCATATCCCAGCCTTCGGCGCCATTTATCACTTCCACTTTGCAGCAGTCGGCGGCGAATCGTATGGGTTTTTCGGCGAAAAGAACCATGCGTGTCGCCCAGCAGCTGTACGAGGGCATAGATTTGGGCTCGATGGGCTCACTTGGCCTCATTACGTACATGAGAACCGACAGCACACACCTTTCGGGTGAAGCTATCAAGGAGGTTCGAAAGTACATCGGGGCGCATCTCGGCGCCGATTACACGCCGAAGGAAGCCAGGTTTTATGCTTCCAGGAAAAACGCCCAGCAGGCACACGAAGCCATCCGCCCGACCGACGTCGATCTTACGCCGGACGATATTAAGCCGTTTCTGTCCGACGAGCAATATAAGCTCTACAATCTTATCTGGCGCCGATTCGTCGCCTGCCAGATGTCCCCGGCCAAATGGGATGTCACGAATCTTAAGATCTTGGCAGAAACGCCGGTAGGTTGCTGCTGGTATAGAACGACCGGCAGAATCCTGGTCTTTGACGGCTTTACGAAAGTCTGGCCGATTACGTCAAACGAGCAGGAGCTGCCATCGATGGAGGCCGGCCAGTTACTTGCGGTGGTCGATATCAAGGCCGAGCAGCATTTTACCAAACCGCCGGCAAGATTTACCGAGGCGGCCCTGGTAAAGGCGCTCGAAAAAGAAGGCATCGGCAGGCCGAGCACTTACGCATCAATTATCAGCACAATACAGGATCGAAAGTACGTCGAGCAGAAAGAGAAAAAATTCTATGCAACCGACATCGGCGAGGTTGTTACGGAAAAACTCTGCGAGTACTTCCCGAGAATAATGGACATTGCTTTTACCCGTTACATGGAAGAGCAGCTCGATAAAATCGAAGAGCAGCACCTTGACTGGATCGGGGTCCTGAAAGATTTCTACGGACCGTTCAAGGAGAGTCTCGAAACAGCCCAGGCCGAAATGAAACACGCCAAAGCGGAAGTGACGCCCAGCGAATATCAATGTCCCACGTGCGGCAAGCAGCTCGTTTACAGATTCGGCAAAAACGGAAAGTTCCTGAGCTGCTCGACATATCCGGATTGCACGTTCGCATGTCCCTGTGACAAGGAGGGTAAAATGGTCGAGGAAAAGCTAACCGAACATGAATGTCCCCAATGCGGCAAGCCAATGGTGCATAAGAACGGCCGGTTCGGACCGTTCCTCGGATGCAGTGACTATCCCGAATGTAAAACAACTCTCAAGCTTGACAAGGAAGGCAACGTCCTGCCCCCGAAGCCGCCCGCAAAACCTACCGGCATAAAATGCCATAAATGCAAGCAAGGTGAACTGGTCATAAGGCAAGGCAAAAAAGGCCCCTTCATGGGCTGCAACAGGTTTCCAAAGTGCAGGACCATTATCAGCATCAAACAGCTCGACCATCTAAAGCAATTGCAATCCAAGGGACAATGGCCGCCTGAAACAATCGAGCAGGCCGACGAGCTTCTCGGACGTAAAAAGTCCAAAGAGACTGTAAAAGCCAAAAGATAACAGAGCAATATCCACATCTGAGTGTCGAAGTCAGTCCAAGTCTAACTATTACTTCAAGTAGAAGTGACGACATTAAAGTATGGTTGTCGCAAAGTCACAACGTCCCTTTTTGTCGAAATTTTATACTCCATCCAATTTTGTAGAAAACCCACAAGGCCTGCCGATATAAGTTAA
>JAFGPJ010000435.1 GCA_016936275.1 Sedimentisphaerales bacterium | reverse complement strand
CACACGAGCATGAGCATGAATGAATAAATAACTAACCGTTGATTACGATAACACAAATGGCCCGAGCTTTGTCTCGGGCCTTTCTTTTTACTTTGACACCTGCTAAGCTAAAAAAAGAATAAGCGGCCTTAAGGACGCAGGAAATACCGGCAAAAACTTCTAACCGTAAAAAAAGAAAAGCCTCTCCCTTTTCTCGGTGGGTCACCAACCCACGTATTGGCTCACCCTACACCTACGCCCAGAGTCTCGTCCCCGCGGACACATTCTATAAGCCAGATCAGCTAACGCAGCCAGCATTCGCCTTCTGAATAATTGGAGCCTATGTTGTGCCAAATACAAGAGAGATCGCTGGCGGCTGCTTCTCCAAGCCTTTGCGCGACATACTCATGCGCTCTCAGCATGAGAACGAGCTTATGGTTTCCCATTTCGTATAGGACTTCCCCAATCGACATCGCTCTGGGATGCTCGTTGCACCGGAGTATGCTCTGACTGCTGAAGAATCCTGAGAATGCCACCCTCTCCGGGAGTGTCCTATTTAGCCCGATATGACATAGTTCCTCACACAACTGCTGGAACCGACCGGCTCCGCTATCTGCCCTGACCGGGCTCTGATCCCATTCGACTACGAACCGCCTGTTGCAGTGCACACAGGCGACGTCGATGACAAAAGCCGCACCCGGATTCGCTTGCTTCTGCCTCGCACACCACGCGAGGACTGTCCCATTTTCGGGAAAGACGACGCAGTGGTTGACCTTCAGGCACCATGGGCATCGCGGATGTCCGAGGGAGCAATCTGCATAGCCGAGAGAGGCACTCACGTCACTGGGAGAGTAATCGCGTGGTTCGGTCGCATCGCCAATCGGCAGAAGCGCCGCATGGCAAGTCGCACATACGATCGGCGTACCGAACGGCGGTCTCTCCCTCGGCGGCGACACACGCGTGCCCTCATCACAAGCCTCACAGTAAAGATGCCTCTCAGATGGTTTCTCTTCCGGGACACCACGAAGGTCTTTGATTCTCCTTATACCAGGGTGCACTGATGCAAGGGGATTATCACCGACGTCCAGTATCTCCAAGGAGCGCAGCTTTCGCAGGCACTTTGGCAACTCTCTCAACTCATTCTCTTTCACGTCCAGCTCGTGCAACTTCACGAGGTTGCCAAGGAACTCAGGCAGTGAGGTTAATTGGTTATGGGCCAGCGATAGCTGTATAATGTTGGTCAAGTTCCCAAGCGATTCTGGGACCGACTTCAACTGATTCCTAGCGAGACAAAGATGCGTGAGCTTGACTAGCTTACCGATGCTCTCGGGCAGCGTGCCCAAATGGTTGACACTCAAGTAAAACTCTGTGAGATCGACCAACCTGCCGATCGATTCGGGGATCGTTGTTAACTGATTCTTCCAGAGTGTCAAGCGCTCGAGCTTGACCAAGTTTCCGAGAGAATCCGGCAGGCTCTTCAGTTGGTTGTCACCCAGCCATAATTCCGTGAGATTTACCAAGTTCCCTAGAGAATCTGGTAAGAGCAAAAGCTGGTTGTCGTTCAGGCTAAGTGTTTTTAGATTCGTTAGGTTTCCTATGGACTCAGGGACCGCCACCAACTGGTTGTAACTCAAACTTAGGTACTCCAATCCGATCATCTCTCCGAGCCATTCGGGCAGGGTCGTCAGTTGATTGTTCGACAGGTCCAGCCTCTGCAACGGGGTCATCCCTCGGAGGTACTCCGGCAGCATCGTCAGACCTCTGTAGCCCAGGCACAATTCCGTCCATCCATCCGCTTTGGCCCGTCTTACAAGCGTCAGCACGCGAACATCCGGCGGGGCAGTAAGATCGCTTCCGTCCGATACGCTGCTACAACTTCCACCGGACTGATTCGCGGCGCGACAATGTAGTCGCATCAGCAACCAATCAATAAAACCCATCAGATTACTCCGACTGTATTTGTTTAGTGTGTTGTCCGGCCTACGCAACCGACCAGCCATGGCCTACTATTCTACTCTGCCCCCTACATAAGTCAACCACTCTTTCCCGAATAATTCATCTTTATCGGCCCTACGACCCGATCTATTCTCTGTTGCCGTCCCCCGTAGTCAGTTTGGACATTCCAAGGACATCATACCCATTTCGGTCATTTTGTCTTCTTGAATGAAGACTCAACAGGACTTTGGCGGTCGGCATTGAACTTTTTACTTTTATTCTTGTGGTAATTGAAAAACTGACTGCAATTCTTTTCTTTAGTTTCTTTATAAACCCTGTCTTTCATTTTCCATACCTCAACCTGCATACGGGAATATTCGGGACGCACGCTATTTTACTTCTGCTACCTCTGGTTGTCGCGCGCCGGGCGCTTCGGGAGGGTTATGACCTTCCTGCCCTGGCGCCTCTGACGACGCATTGCGTCACGCAGCATCGCTTCGGCATCGTAATTGTGCCGGGCTGCCAACCGTTGCTTGATCTAGCGAACCTCGTCGACAATGGGGTCGCCTGTGGATGTTCTCTTTCGTGCCATGCCTATTCTTCTCCTAACAAATGCTGAAATAATTTTAACCTAATCAGTCCTTCAAAGCAAGAAAAAAGCAGAATTTTTCCGTTCTGAGTACAGCGTGCTAAAAAACACAAAACATAGCATACCCAAGAGATCGTTTATTTATGCAATTTCAATGGATTTTTTTATGATCTCAGACAGGATGCTTGCTTTGTCGGGATTTACATATTCGTCCCAGAAGATGCACTTCGGCTCGATGGCGGCGTCAATATCAAAAGCAGCGTGAAAGAGCCTGGCCGTAATCTCGATACGTTTCGAATGGTCCGGTTGGTCAATGACAACAGCCACATCGATGTCACTATATTCTGTGGCCAGGCCATTGGCATAAGATCCGTATAACAGCACCTTCTTTATCGGAAATAGTTGCTTAGCAGCCTGATAGAACCGCAATACTTTCTCACGGATTATAGCCTGGCCCTGATCCATTTGAAAAGTTCCTTTGTCGAATTCAAAACAGAAATGGCTTTTGCATCTGTTAGTAGCTTTGATAATTCCTCGATGTCCTCTGTGTACCGAGACTCGATATAGTATGAATTTAACTCTTCAATAGTTGACATTATTTCATCACCCACATCGTCCTTGAATTTTATTTCCTTGATTAGTCTCAGAAGATTGTGAGTGTATGGCGGCGTCGATTCATGCTGTTTAACATAGCAAGCTTTCAGTATCTTCTCAATAGCTTGTTGGCACATAAAAGCAACATAGAGGTACCGTCCCGCCTTCGACATATCTTGTGCCGTAGCCAAATCGTACTCAGCCAACGAAATCCAATTGTCTATGATTTTCTGACTCATCCCTGCCGATATTATTAAAAATATGTTTCGCGAATATTCTCACAACGCCAAAATTGAGTTTAAGCTAATCTATCAGACAAAGCAAGAAAAAAGCGGCAAAATTAAAGTCCGTGGATTGGGAAGACGGTCTTTTTGATTTTTCGCACGACCGTTTCTATTGCCGGTTCTACGGCTTTTTTCTGCTGGTTGGTGACGGGCAGCTCCCTGTCCCTTAGCCCGCCCTGCCATTCTGTGCTCTCGAGGAGGACGCCGCCGACGGCGTGATGAATGTCGTGGCCCGGATCGGCGCCGCAGAAAATGCTCCAGGCCAACGCCCATGCCCGCACTGTGTTCTCGACGTTGTATCCCCCACCGCCGGTAGCAAGGATCGGTTTGCCGAAGCTCATTATATGGTTGATAATCTCCGCGTAAGTGTTATTCGTCAGGCTCAGGTTCGCTAACGGGTCGCCTGCAAGGGTATCGGCGCCCAATTCGAAAACAATCACATCCGGATTATAAGCCTTCATTAACGGAAGAACGATAGCTTCGAACGCCTTCATATACGCCTGGTCATAAGTGCCCACGGGAAGCGGGACGTTTACGCAGTAACCTTTTCCCTCTCCTTCTCCGATTTCATCTTCAAATCCCGTGCCGGGGAAAAGTGTTTTGGGGTTCTGGTGAAGCGATATAGTCAGCACGTCCGAACGGTCATAGAAGGCGTTGGCAACGCCGTCACCGTGATGCACATCCACATCGAGATACAAGACCCGCTTGCCCTGCTCGGCCAGCACGATACAGGCCAGCGCCACATCATTTATGTAGCAAAAGCCGGCGGCAAGCTCAGGGCCGGCATGATGGTATCCGCCGGAAGGATTGAAAGCCAGATCGGTCTGGCCCTCTAAAATCATCTTCGCAGAGATTAATGTCCCCCCCGTAGCTAAAACCGCGTAATCATACATACCCTTAAAAATCGGGCAATCGGAGCTGCCAATTCCCATCTGGAGCGCCTCGGGACTCCAACGACCTGCGGCTGATCTTTTCAGCGCGTGCAGGTATCGTGCCGTATGGAACTTTTTAAGCACCATTCTATCGGCAGGTTCCGGAGCTACCTCTCTACCGCCGCTACCGGAGAGCAATCCCATCGAGCTGACAATGTCCCGCACCTTTTTTGCACGGACGGTATTAAAAGGATGCTCCGGCGGATACAGATGCTTCTCAAATTCCGAAGAATATATAAAAACAGCATTACCGGTTTTTAAATCGCCCCTGGTCATTCGTTTTTTTTCAAATCGTAAATAATGTCATAGGCATAGCCGTCAAACTTGATGTTGATTTTATAACCTGAGTTATAAAAAATAGCAAGCATCAACTCGTTAGCCGGAAGGTGTATTTTAGGGATGATTCGCCAGCACGATTATCTCGGCAGGCCGCACTTTTTCAATTCGGACAAACGCCCTGCCGTCTGCCGTCCTGTGCACGGCGACCTCTGAGCCGGCCGGATGCGTGCCTGAATAGTCCTGCTTCTCTGCGGCCTGACACGAATTTAGAACAACCGTCATTGTGCCGGAGCCGCCCGAATTGAGAGCTGCATCTACGATAACCTCCGCGCCTCGCAACTCGGTGCCGTTGGTATTCAGAACACAAAGCAATTCCTCATCATCCAGGATCCGCGAGAAGGCAGCGATTTCCCCCGGTCCGTAAAAGTCGAATGGCTTATTTAGAAAAGAAACGCAGCGAAGATATTGCCTGCCGCAGCGAAGGGCCGGATATTTGCTCCGAAGTGCAGCGGCCGCGGCAATTCGCCTGTACACCGGATGATTCTCGTCGAAACAGTGCCGGCCCGCCGTTCCGAAAGGCCCGAAGCCGGGCAGATTCATATCCAGCTCGTTCATGCCGGCCGATCCGGACGCCCTTGGATGCTCAGGGCCGAACATCGCCTCACGAAGGTACCGGTCAGAAGCCTTCCAGCCCGGCAGCCATTTCCTCTCGGACCGCTCGGGGCCGGCAAAGGCCTGCTCTGTCCCATAATAAATGCACGGAATACCCAGAGTGAAAAGCTGCAAAGCAACGCCCGCCGCGACCTGATGCTCGCAGGATGCATAACTCGAAAATCGAATCTTCTCGCCGGAAATCTGGTCATGGTCATCAAGAATAGAAACATGCTGCCAGCCGAGATTACGGTGTGAACCCATGCTGGAATCACCCGGCTTAAAACCGTCAAAATAATCCTTCGGATATCTCAGACCTTTGGCAACGCTACAAAGAATTGGACGCATTTCTCCAATATCCAATGCCGCGGTCAGGTTGCGATTGAGAGCGTCGAGATAAAAGTTCTGGACATAATCTCCGCCGGAAATCTCGCCGACGAGGAAGAAATTCTGCTTGCCGAGATTGGCTGCGAACTCCTTGATGGCGCCGCAGAAATTCCGTGCCTGCTCCATTGTTACATGCTTGAGAGTATCTATACGGAATCCGTCGCAGTCCGTCAGGGCCATCCAGTATTTGTAGCAACGCGACAAGTCGCTCAATACATACGGCTGGTCAAGATCGAAGTCCCGCAGGTCGCAGAAGTCGGAGCGCTTGTGCTCGGCGTTCGGATCGTCAATCGCACCGTTGCCCATGTCACCGGTTCCAGCGCGTGTGTAGCAGTCCTGGTGTTGCAGTTCCGTCGGCCAGACGCCGTCTTCTTCGGTCGCAATATCGGGAGCGGGCCGCCCGCTGCCGTCGCGCCACGAACCAAAAGGATAGCGGCCATCCGGTTTATAAACGGCTTCGTAAATCCCGCCGGGCGTATCAGGACGATAGAGCCAGTTGGCACCGGAGTGGTTGAAAACAACGTCGAGGATGATCCGCAAACCTTCAGCGTGGGCCGCCGTAACCAAATCGACAAGGTCCCGGCGACTGCCGAACCGGGGATCCACCTGAAGGAAATCCTGAATGCCGTAGCCGTGGTACGTATCCAGATGTCCACGCTGCTTGAATACGGGGCTGAGCCATAAAACCGACACGCCGAGCTGCTTCAAATAGCCGAGCTTCGACTGCACTCCCTCGATCGTACCCCCCTGCCAGCGCTGCCGGCCCGATTCCGCCCACCGGTCCCAGCGCCAAGGCTCACCGTTGGGTAATCCCGGGCGGGCGGCTTCAAGATTCGCCCTGTCCAGTAACCGGCGAGAATCCTCCCGGCCATCGCTGAAACGGTCCACCAGCAGAAAATACAGAACTTCGTCTCTCCAGTCCACAGGCGAGGGATAATAGCTCTGACGTTCGGGCCGATACGAAATGTCGTGAACACTGTCGGGTCTTGCAATGCTTAGCACCTGCTCTGCAAATGACATGTCTTAAGAGTCCTTTCAAGTATTAAGACCTAAATATTACAACGCACTAATACATTATCGGCACATTATAACGTACTCGTTGAACTATTCGAAGGTAAATACGCCGGGCGGCACATTTAGATTTGATGCAGAATGTTCAAAATCAAACCGGCGAAAAACATATCCTTATTCTTCATTTTCCACAATGTACCAATTCCGAGGGCACCATAACGGGCAATCTGACCGTGAAGGTTGTGCCGGAGCTTTTTGTGCTCTCCGCATTAATAGTGCCATTATGCTGCTGTACTATCTGACGAGCAATGGCCAGGCCCAAACCCTGACCCTTCGAGTGGTGGTCAATGTCCGGGTCAGAAAGCTCTTCGAATACATACGGCAGGTAATCGGGCTCGATACCTTGTCCATGATCGGTCACACTCACGCATACAGATTCACTGTCACCGGAGACACAAACATCTACACTCCCCCCCGATTGGCTGAAACGAATTGCATTATCAAGTATAGCTGTGATTACTCTCTTGATTTGCTGTGAGTCGAGACAAACCGTCGGGCCGGCATCAAATTTCTCCTTTATCTTTATCTTTCGCTCCACCGCCATTGTCGCCACATCACAAACAGACTCATGAACGACCTGACACAGATCCGCCGGCTCAGAATTGAACTTCCACTTGCCCGATTTCAGCGAGCTTAGCAGCATAACGTTTTCAAAGAAACGATGCATGCGTTTCGCGGCAGAGTGCAACATCTCGATAAGCAGCTTTTTCTCATCGGCATTAATCTCATCTTCGGACATCAATATCTCAGCCGGCGCGATTAGACTGTTCAGCGGGGTACGTGCCTCATGACAGAGCAGCGTTAAAACATCCGTCTTGAACTGGTCAACTTCCTCGACCGATTTCAGACGCAAATAGACCCGTATCTTGGCCAGCAGCTCATCTTCATTAAAGGGCTTGGTGATATAGTCGTCCGCACCGGCCCGATAAGCTTCGATGCGTTCCGAGACCATTGATTTGCCGGATAACATGATTATCTTAGTATGCCGGAGGCCCGAATCCGCTCGTATCTGGCGGCACACTTGTCCGCCGTCGAGGCCCGGCATCATATTGTCCAGCAAAATAATATCAGGCCGAAAATCCGCCGCTACAACCAGGGCCTCTTCGCCGGTCGTCGCCGTCCTGAACTCATAGTGTTCACCCAATAGCTTCTCGATGGTCTTGATATCGACAGCATCGTCATCGACGGCTAAAATTTTGCTTCGAGGACGTATCATCATAGATATATCGGACAAAAAACCGCCCTGTTTTAGATATTTTAAGCATATCTGTTCGAATTATATTATCGGAACAAAGAGCATAATCATGGATTACTTTTAACGCTTGAATTTTATCTTAAAACAGATTATACATAACGAAATACACCCGAAAGTATAAGGAGACCGGCTATGAAGAAGTCTGTTGTGCTGCTGTTTTGTCTGGTCAGCCTGACGGCCTATGCCGAAAGCTATAATATCGATACCTACCGTGTATTTGGTCCTGAACACCCTGGTCAATACAAACACCCGGCGTCCATCACACAACTTACCAACGGAGACCTTTACATTGCCTACTATGGCGGTTCCGGGGAATACAGCGACGACACTGCCGTGTACGGCTCCCGTCTCAAAGTGGGCGCAACTCAATGGACAGAACCTAACGTCATCGCGGATACACCAGGCCGAGGTGAAGGCAATCCCGTAGTTTGGCAGGCGCCCGATGGACGGGTGTGGCTGTTCTATGTGAACCGGTATGGAGAAACCTGGTCCAACGCGCGAGTCAAGGGCAAGATCTCCGATGACGGTGCTCAAACCTGGTCGGATTCATTCATGCTTAACTTCGAAGAGGGAACCATGGTCCGGGGCCAGCCCATCGTCCTGAACAACGGCGATTATCTCCTGCCCATGTATTACGAGACCGGCGACGATCGGGAGAAAACCGCCTCCACAACCTGTTCCTGCTTCATACGCTACAACCCTAAGACGAAAGTATGGACCGAAACTAACCGGATCAAATCGCCTATGGGCAATCTGCAAGCCCAGGTTGTCCAGCTTACCGACAAATATCTCATCGCCTATATCCGCCGGGGCGGTGATTTCCTGCCGACCGACCACGGCTTCATGTTGCGCTCCGAGTCCCGGGACGGTGGCAATACGTGGTCTGACGCAGTGGAAACGAAGTTCCTCAATCCCAATTCCGCCGTTGACTTCATCAAGCTGAAGAACGGTCATCT
>JAFGPJ010000078.1 GCA_016936275.1 Sedimentisphaerales bacterium | reverse complement strand
GCACCCTTTACATTAAGCTTCAGCAGGTCGATCTTGCGGTGACCGAGGCGTTCGGTGACATCGGTCAGATTAAAACACTCTGCATCGAATCGATCCTTCGTATTATTAGTGTCGAAAATGGAATATGAAATATGCTCATTATGCGAAGTGCGATAGAATGTTCTGGTTTCAGATCGCGACAAAATGCCATAGGGCAGGAACTTGATCTTGTCGAGATGGTCTGCATTTACTTCGTAGAATTCGGTTTCAGAATCAGCTATGCCGATTTTCATTCCTTTATACGTAGCATCTTTGAGGGTACTGACACGGGCCTGAGCCGTTGGTGCAGGATCAAATATATGTACATCACAGCCATATTCAGTTACGAGTGACACATCAAAGCTAATATCCCGGCCTGCTCCAACACAATAACATATCGCATCTTCGGATATAATGTTTACGGGGACAACCCATCCTCCGGAGTCCGTCCCAAGCTTTTTCAGAGTAAATTCAGCAGAATCAATTTGGACGACTACATTCCCCTGCCTGAGTTTTTCCATTGATGTAGCTTCTGAGAAATTTCTGACCTGATCCAGTATTTGATGCGATGTATTGACTGTCGCAGTGTTATCCGAAAGCTTTGAATTATTATCTTCACATTGATTCTGAGTAATGACCGGTTTATATTCACCTGCTCGGAATTTCGCAATAAAGTCCTGGATCACCTTGGGGTGTTCACCAGTAAAGGGGACGGTATGAGAGTTTGTATCGCCTGTCCAGACAGGATATTCGGCTTCAATCTGCTTTCTGTTTTCAGGAGTCCACTTCAGAAAACACTCGTTGTACCATTTCTCCAAATCGATATGCCAGCTCTTGCCCCATCCATACCTGTGATACAGCTCAATTTTCTGATATACCTGACTTTCAAGAATATAACTATAATGGCAAAAACGAATCCCCGCCGCTTTTGTTTCTGTGCCATCTATCCGGTTTAAATAGTCGGCGGTGAGCAGATAGCCCGGATACTTCAACTGCACAGGGCGATGGTTAATAAAACGTGCACCTTTGAGGAATTTCATCGGTCCCTGGAACTGAAGTCCATGTTCGGTGAATCTGTCGGATTCTACATAATAGTCGAAGCCTTTCCAGAAATTGTATGGTATCATTCCTATCTGTGTTATGGATGGATCCTCTTTGAGTATCTCAATAATCTTTTCGATATCCTCGTCACGATAAATCTCATCAGAATCGATTATCCAGACATAGTCACCGGTAACATGTCTGATTGCCTCATTGGTCATTTCCAGTTTTTCAGGCCATTTGCCCTGAATGAAACGAATTTTGTTATCGGGGTCCGGAAACGAACGAACAAATTCAACTGTCCCGTCCTTGGAACTGCCATCCGGATTCGCTGCGAACATACAATTCTCAACAGCACCTTCAACGATAATGATTTCATGAGCATAACGGTATATTGATTTAAGCACATATTCCATGAAAGGCATGCCGTTAAGAACTATCTGGATAAAGCTGATTTTCGTCCCCGAAGGTTCTTTACGCATTCGAACTCTTTCAAGCTCACGGAGCATTGCCAGCATCTCGGGATCACGACTGTTATTCAAACAGAATTCAGCAACCTGCTTCCATGCAAACTCGATCTCCCCCATAGTCAACAATTCATTGGCTTTTTTTAGCACGGCGGACTTATCGGCACTATGGTCCCCCATCGAGGAGATAGAATTGTAACTATCATTTGTCATTATTTCTCCTTTTGACTACCGTAGCAGGATATAAAACAACAACATATCCAACTTGAAATCAGTAGCAAATTTGCAGATATACTTATCTAAGATATGATGGCTGAATCAGCAGGCTTGTTGCATACGCCCGCGTTGACTAATTCCTGATAGTTGCTAATACTACGTTCATCATGAGGATTCATCTTAAGAGCGGTTTCAATACATCGACGCGCATCCTCATGGCGTCCCATACATAAACAAACCACTCCAAGATTGTTGAGATATTCTGTAGAAGTCTGGTCGAGTCTGACTGCATTCCAAAATGAATACAAGGCCCTTTCCAAATTATCCTGCTCAAGAAACTGCATACCGGCCCAGTTGCAATTTCGGGCCTGGAGGTTTTCAGTCGCCGGCCGAAATTCTTTCTCAGCGGAGTATGCCAAAAGCTCATTCAAAGCTTTTTGACCACTTTGTTCATTCATATCGAGGAAATGATTACTGAGTGCAAGAAGTTTGGATTTATCATATTCAAGAGATAACAATTGCATTAAGTCTTCGGCTGAGGATGGAACACAGTTGAAGAAACCATTTTCGATGTCTTCATGGTAACGTTCGTAAGCTTCGTAAGAAAAGAACGTGGTTGGAACTCCGAACGCCAATGCCTCCAGGCAGGATGTTGAATATGGGGTAAGATTGTGGTGTACATACTTGAGCAAGACAAATAATGGGCACCGGCTCGCATTTTCCATCTCGTAGTTTTCTATTCCGTAAGAGGCAAGAGTTTGGATTGTTTCTTTTACAGTCCCTTCTTTGCCCGGATGAAATCGGAAAAGCCAGAGCCAGTCAGACGGCAGTGCTTTGACAGCCTCGAAAAGATGCTCAGGTGAAGGTACATTACCCTGCATTGTAACAAGTATCACTTTTGGTCGATCGACCAGTTTCTTTATAAAATCATCATCAACGCCATCCACTTCAGGCGGCTGTTTGGTCACTATTTGCATCCAGCGGTTGTTTCCTGCAATCGCTCTATGACGTTTAGAAGAACCTGACTTTTTACTTTCGAAACCTTTTTTGAAGTACTCACTCCATACATAGAAAAAATCAGGAAGCAACTCATAACCATCCTGAGGAATTCTATACCACTGCTCGTAACGCAAGTGACTTGTGTTATATGCATGCTGGAAATCAACAGAGGTAATATTCAACTCATTGCACGCCCACATCAAACCCATAGCAGGTATTCCATACCAACAGACATGGCCGACTACTTTGGGGCAAATACATGACAGTATCTGAAGATAGAACAGTTTGTATTGTTCAATAACATTGACGTCCATTACAATGCGCGATTCATCAATTTCCAGTCCGGATAAAGAATATACCAATTCTTTAAGACGGTCGAAACCTGCAATGCAACCTCGGGTATAAGGGATATGAAAGCCGTAAGCACTTTTTTTCAAAAAGACGGTTGGAACATATCTCGGTAATGTCTCAGCAGTCAAAGATGACGGCATTTCAATTTTAATGCATTTGTGGTTAGCAGAGATATATTCGATATAGGGATCAAGCCAGATATTATAGTATTTGCCTGAAATACTGGTTCGATGCTTCTCCGGTAGAGTAACAAACAGAAATTCCGCGTCGCTGTGCTTCCTTAGCTCTGCAAGCTGATCACTATCCGGGATAATTATCTCGCAATGCATATCGCCCTGGTATTTATCCGGAGGGCCGATATATTCCGGCCGTTCCATTCTGGTAACAATCCAGTTTCGGATAATAGGCCAGAGATACAGATTCTTATAACGAAGAGAATTAACATCGAAGTTCTTCTCGAGTTCAACAATCACTTTTTCGGATTTAAGAAGGCTCATCGATGTGCTCAACTTATATGCATTAAAGCGTTTTTCAGGTAATCTTCAGCCGCCATAAGATCATTGATATTATCAATATCGATACTTCTTTCGGGATCCATGAAAAACGGGATTGTCTGGTCTGTCAGCAAACTATTTAAGGTCATGAATGAATTCGTATCGATTATATATATAGCCCCATTCGGGTGAAATGTCCGTGGCAGATGTTGGCGGGGAGCGAATGGATAGCTGTCATCAATAATAGCCTTAAGTTTGCCTTCGGGAGAAACCAAAAATTCTCTGAGAGGATTTCTCTCAAGTTCATAACCACTGATAACAGCAGTCGCATTTGCCTGGAAATAAAACTTAAGAGCACTATCTATATCCTCGCATGTGCGAAGAGGTGAAGTAGGCTGGAGCAAAACAAGTATATCCGGCCAATAGCCATTTTCCTGATTAAGATAGTCAACGGTGTGCCTTATAACGTCCAGACTGCCGGCTGTATCTGTGGCAAGCTCGTCAGGTCTGCGAATTATCTCTGATCCCAGCGATTCTGAAAACTTCAGGATATCTTCACCATCGGAAGTAACGACCGTACGCGTTATGTGATGAGAACCCAGCGAAGCATCAACAGTCCATTGTAATAGAGGCTTGCCATAGAGCAGCCGCAGGTTTTTACCCGGAAGCCTCTTTGAATTGGCCCTTGCTGTAATTATTCCAAGAATTTCCTTCGACATATCAGCACCAATAACTATGTTTTGACAACATCCACTGACGGAGAAAGCGGATGGGCGATTTGATTAATGTTCCAATGCGCTCCCTGTGTAGAGAGATGGCAGTGTTTACAGATATGCATATCCGCCCTGCCATCGTTCAGGTGACAATCTCTCATACTCTGTATCTTACCACCCAACCATATTTCCCTGATACTCTGAACGTTGGCGTTTCCCAATGCAAACTCATTGTTATAATCCACACAGCAGACTGTCACACTGCCGTCCCAGAATACCGCGAGCCGCTGGAAAAGATATACGCACGGCAAAAATCTATAGGAAGAATGCAGATCGGGATAAGAATCGCACTCGTTGTCAAAATTGTGAATTCTATTGACTAACACTGCATCCGCATCAGGAAACTTGGATATTATATACTCGCGGGTCTTTTTGTAACTATCATCATCCAATTCGGCAATGGCCGACTGAATACGCACCCAAGGGCGTGATGATCCCATTTTCCTGCGAAGCTCGAGAAACTGTTGTATATTTCGCTCGGTCTGGGTGTAGTAATCTCCCGGCTTTCCGGAGTTTTGCCAAGTTTCCTGATGATGATCGTCAACAGAAAATATAATTCCATCCAAGCCACTGTCCAATATCTGCAAACCCAGATCATAGTCCAGCAAAGTGGCATTAGTCGTTATCTGTATATCCATGATACCGGCGGCTTTGGCATATCGACAGCACTCAAACCAATTAGGATGAAGGAATGATTCGCCGCGAACCTGAAGCTTTATTGCACAAAGGCCGTTCACCGCACCTTCGTCTATAATCTTCCTGAAAAGAGCTACGTCCATAAAGCCAAGCTTGCCGGTTATGAGCCCATTCTGAAAACAGTGCTCGCACCTCAGATTACAGAGGCCTGATAATTCGATATCCAATTGCAGTGGATAATCGGTCAGCAAATCGCAGCTTTCGGTTTGGCGCCATAAAGACCTATACCGTGCAAAACGCTCCTGCCGGTCTTTAGATTCTGAGAGATAGTCGGCCAGCTTTAAATGTCTTAGTTCTTTCATTCTTTGATTCGCCTTGTAACAGCCATCACATGTCCAATCCATCGGCTTCGCTGCTCCGTGCATATTCCAAAACGTCGAATATTGTCACGGTGTCACAGAGGTAGAAGTTCTCATCCACTATCGGAATCAAAGTAATCCCATGCTTTCTAACAAGTTCGTATGCTTTCTCCATATCACGAGTGTTCAGAAAGTGAAATGACGGGCTGACAAGTTTATAAACGGGGGCATAGAGATCGACACCCTGGATAATATAACGGAGAATATCGCCCTCGCTGACAATACCGATTACTTTCCCACTGTCACCGCACACTACAACGCATCTCGACAGGTTCTTAGTAATTGCAGAGATAGCTTCTACTATTGTCTCTCTCTCGCCAATGCAGTAGTCTTTTAGAATTGGCATAGAAAATCCTCAGTAAACGTGTCGTTTTGTTAATAAATTATCGTTAATCGGCGTGTTCAATAAAATATCAAGAATTCTCTCCGATGATCTTCCGTCACCATAAGGATTCCTGCAATGCATCTTCAAATGTTCCCGGAAAGCCTTCGATGTCGCCTTCTTGACGGCCTTGACGATTTCACTTTTTTCAAAAGCAACGTCTATCACATTGTCTGCACGGACACGCCTGTGTTGCCTTGTACCTATATTTACAGCCGGCACT
>JAFGPJ010000077.1 GCA_016936275.1 Sedimentisphaerales bacterium | reverse complement strand
TTAAATGCCATCTGTTGCCGCAGGGTCGGCATACTTTCGACGGGCGTGTGGGTAACAATGCTATAAGTCATCGTACTGGCGTAGTGTAGCTGTTGAACAACGCTTGCATAGACAGCGTTAGCTCCGTTACTACCCAATAGATGTATTCCGACAAGCACTGCTGCAATTATTACTGCTGCAGCGGCCAGTTTGGTTGTATTCGTTTTCATAATCATTCTCCATATATCAGGCGCCATCGCGCCTGATTTCTGTTTTTGTTTTTCGTTTAGTGCCTGCATGATATTGTCGTAAATTTTATCGTGCGTTTCGGCGCTGGTTTCGTAATGTAGTTTCTCGATTGACTTTTCAATATTTTCAAACGGTCTCATAATTTTTCCACCTCGCCGTTCAGGGTTGACCGCAGTTTTTCCAGTCCGTAGCGGTACCGGCTTTGAACTGTTTTGGTCGAAACATTCTGTAATTCAGCTATCTGTCGAAATCTCAGGTTGCCGTGAATGCGAAGGGCTATTGCCTCTCGCTGTTCGTACGACAGCTCGGTCATTGCATCAGCCAATTTCCGCAATTGCTCGCTGTTTATCGCCAGGTGAACCGTGCTTTGTGTCTCGGCCGGTGTTTCTTCCACTTGCTTTGCCATAGCGTTTCGCTGACGAAGTCTTTTACGAATGTAATCTCGCGAACGATTTGCGACACAAGTTGCCAAATAGCTTTTCAGGCTGCCCGTAAGACGGAACGTTCCGACGGACTCGACGAGCTTGATAAAGACATCCTGAACAATGTCTTCGGCGCCGATTTTGTCGTCTAACAGGTTGCCTGCCAACGTTAGCATATCCCCGGCGTACTTTTCGTAGATCGCTCGGAAAGCATCTCTGCTGCCGTGTTTGAATTTCCACAAGAGTAATCTGTCTTCGAGCATCCGAAACTAACCTTTTCTGATATCAGAACAATCGATTGTCGCTAATATAACGCCGGAGAGTCATGTTTTGCTCTAAATAAAATTATATCTTTTTTATGGATTTTTAAAATAAACAAGGCCGAACAATAAGGCCCGGCCTTGTTTGATTAATCTTTGTATTTGCCTGAATCTCTACTTCGGCAAATCTTCAGGTGCAACATCTTTGACACTCATGTCACCGTAAATCACGCGGCAGGTATCTGATCCCTTTGGCTGATACCAGAATATCGCCTTGCCGGCATCGCCGAGCTTGACTCCCGCTCCGGCGTACGTCCACTTGCCCTGGCTCTCCAGTGTCTGGTGAAACAGCATCCCTTTCGCAAAGCTCATCCCTATTTGGAAACCTTTTTCCTTGGAGACCTGCATTGCATCGACCTTCTGGACCAGTACTGGCATCTGCTCCATTGCACTTTGGGTGCCGATAGAATCCGGGAAAGTGCCGTCCCCGATTATTTCGGCCCAGATTCTCAGACTTTCTACGAAGTCTTCTTCGGAGGCGTTACCCAGCTCCAACTCCGCCTTATCCAGCGTGTATCCATCCGGAACGTCCATGCTCACCAGCGATTCGTCCACATCTGCATTGAATTCGAAGTTTTTCATGGCGAAAGAAAGCTCTTGCCCGATCTGAGCCTCGATCCGTATCGGAAGGGCAGTCTTCGGGTCGGCCCAAATCGTCACTGCTTCGTTTCGACCTTTGCCTACGAACACGACTGCTTTTTGCCCATCGATTACCTGTTCGCCGAGCTGCTCGACCTGGTTTTCCTGCAACTGGCTGATGATCTGGCGAACGAATTTGATAAAGCTTCGGTGCCTTTCTCCAAGGTCTCCAGAGATATCGGCATAGGCGGCAGTTTTTCCTGCGGTTTCAAGAGCGAGTAATTTTTCATTATCTGTGTCGATAATCATTGTCATATTAGGCATGTTCGACATAGTTCTTCGCATTCGTGAACCGACAACAATCTCGTGCGAAACTATACCTGTATCATCGGCGCCCAAAATCATATCAAAGATCACTGTCTTCGCATTTAGAATTGGTTCAATGACCTTCGCCCATGTTACGTTACTTCTGAAGGGATTGATGCCTATTATCACGGCAATAATTATTACCGCGGCGGCGGCTATTTTGATAATTGGACTTTTCATAATTGTTCTCCTTATTTGTAGGGTGGGCCTTGACCCACCGACGCCTTCTCTTGCGGCTGCTTTGAGCCTTATGTTCTGTTCTCGTATTACCTGGTTCATTACATCTTTTTCAAGGTTGCTTTGGGCCAAAGCGTTGCCGTTCGTCACGAGGCGCTTGTGAAGGCCGGTCAGCTCGTCTAATTCGGCCTGACAAGCCTGGCAGTCTTTAAGATGTTCTGAAACTGCCTGCTTTTCGGGGTCGTCCAGCAGTCCTTCGACGTATGCGACCAGTAGTTCTTTAGATTCTGTGCAGTTCATTGTGACACCTCATAATTTAAAGCTTGCTTTTGCTGCTGCAGTGTTTCACGCAGCATGGCATAGGCCCGTGATAAAGTTTTTGTTACTGTACCCAACGGCATATCGAGCTGCTCTGCTATCTGGTTGCATGAATGCTGGCCGTAATATCGCAGCAGTATGACTTTCCTGTACACCTCGGGCAGCTCGGCGATTGCCGTCTCGAGAGCGTAATCCTGTGAGAGTTCGGTGCCGGCGGATTCTTCTGCAAATGAGCGGACGATTTCGCGCTGGCGTTGGAGTTGTTCTTTTCTTTGCTGCTCTTTGGCGACGTTGTCGGCGATTCCGAGCAGCCAGGAAAAGAACGAGTCCGGCTTTTTTAGTTTGCCCATATTGAAATAGGCCCTTATGAGTGCCTCCTGTGCGGCCTCTTCGGCACGGTCTCTGCTGCCCAGCTTGCCGGCCAGGTTGGCCAGCAGGACCCCCTGATAGCGTCGCACAAGGTAGCGATAATCGTCCGGA
>JAFGPJ010000076.1 GCA_016936275.1 Sedimentisphaerales bacterium | reverse complement strand
TCTGCTCGGCCATATAAACCACAGCCATGCCGCCTTCACCGATTTTTTCCAGCAATTTATACCGACCAATGACCGTGCCGGGGCCTTCCTGAACTGGGGAATTATCAAGAGAAAGCTCCGAGTCCAGCATAGGGCTATGTAGAAAATTGTCTTCGAGCTCATTGGCTTTCAAAAGAGCCTCGATCCTGTTGTGAAGCTTCCGGTTGTCGCCGCAGACTTCAGCGAGATAAGCCTTTCGCTGGTCAGGTGTTTTTTCCAGGGCTTGATAAAATATCTCTTCTTCCGGTTTTCGCAGCTTTTCAGCCATATTAAACTCCTGATTCTTTGACTTCCTCCTACAATGCGATGAAATTCCGCGGATACCCTCACAGAAAATGAAAAAATCTCAAAAAATTATTCAGTCCGGCAGGAAGCTTACGATTCTTCACCCATGACTTCCAATCGCAGCCAGGAGCGTGCATAAGCCCAATATCGCTCAGCGGTGGCATGGGAAATGCCAAGAGCCATGGCTGCTTGATCAGATGTTAATCCGGCAAAAAACCGTAATTTTACCAATTCGGCCTTGGTTTTATCCTCGTTCTCTAACTTCTGCAGGGCCTCGTCTAAAGCCAGTAAATCATCCGGAGCAATCGTCCCATTCTCTTGGGCAAATGATTCGTTGAGTGTAACTCGATTATGCTGGCCGCCATGACGTTGATACTTTTTCCTGCGGGCATCTTCGATAAGGATTCTCCGCATTGCTTCGGCTGCGGCGGCAAAGAAATGACCCCGGCAATCCCATTGAGGATTTTCAGAGCCGACTAACCGAAGGTATGCCTCGTGAACAAGTGCTGTTGCCTGGATGGTTAGGCCGGGCCGCTCTTTCGAGAGCTTTTGTGCCGCCAGAAGACGCAATTGGTCATAGACCAACGGAAGCAGTTCTTCTGTCGCTCGGGGATCGCCCTGCTCAATTGCATTCAAGATTCGTGTGACGTCGGTCATAGCCGTCCTATGCTCCGCATTTTTCAATAAAACATATTATACTGAGGATTGAGTGCCGTCTCACGGAGATTTTTCTGAAATTCTCTTAACATTTAACTTGTGAGGTCGTATAATGTTTAACGAATAGAATAAAGAATACAGAATTTTGAATGGAGAAGGGAGAACTTTGTCATTTCCGATACCCGCCTTCGCGGGCACAGGTTTATTATTGATTATTTCTCTTTATCTTAAACAATAGTGCTAATCGGTGTAAATCTGTGTCTAACAGAAAGCTATTTGAAAAAACAAAGCCAATCTATTCGTATTGCGTTCTGCGTGATGCGTATTGCGAAAGCGGATTTGAAAAAACAAAGCCAATTTTGAAATGGGCAAAATAACGTTAAATTAGTAACAGCAATGATTTATGGAAATTTATTTGGATGAGGGCGACGAAAAAACAAAGCCAATTTCAAAATCCCCTTAAAATGGGCGGGAAAAGGAGAAGGGTGGCGGTAACTAATTCTTACCTGTTAGATGGCCAAAAAATGCTTTTATTTCCAACAAAGAGTGAATAGAGGGCTGTTTTTGAACGATAATAATAGATGCTTGACCCTGTATAGGGTGCGTTTGCAGGCCGGACTCAACCCGGCGATAGTCGTAAATGCTTACGGAGACGTTATATGCGAATCAGGTACGTTGTTTCAACGATGATATTCTGGGGGCGTGAGCACCCCCTTTCCTTCGAGCAGGAGTGCCAGTACCTGCAGTCTCTGGGCTTCGGGATCGAGCTATGGCCCAATATCAAGGGCCAGCACGAGTGCCGGTACGAAAGACGTAATTGGCCCCGGCTGGCAGCGGCTACTCAGGATATGCTGGTAGCGATGCGCTCTCGCGACGATAATCCGAGCTTAAAACAATGGGGCGATCAAATCGAGTGCGCCAAGCTTCTTAAAGCCAGTATAGTAGCGAGTTTAAAGAGTCTTGGCCTGCCGGATGGGCCGGAGCTGAACGGCTGTGGTTTTGCAGCCGATGTGATAAATCTGGCCGACCAGAACGATGTAAAATTGTGTCTCGAGAGCGGCCCATTACCGGTGCTCAAAGATGTCCGAAAGAGGTTCGAATCCCTTTGGTTCTGTCTTGATACCGGTTTTGCCAACGTGGACAGCGAATATTCATTTAAGCAATATGTGGATGAGCTGGCCCCGCACGTGGCCCATCTGCACCTGACGGACAATTACGGCCATATGGACGATCATGTGACGCCGGGCCTGCAGGGCGGGATGCCAAGGGAAAATTGGAATTATCTGCTGGATGTTTTGAGCAAGTACGATAATGATGTCGTCGGTTCGTTCGAAATGCATCCGTGTATGCCGGCGGTAATGATACGCCAAGCCAGCGAATTTATTTTCGACGCCTTGAAATGGCCGAATCAGCCGAAAAAACAGCCCGGCCAAGCAGATGTCAGCTATCACCCGATATAAAGTTAAAAGTGACTGAAGTTGGCAACTGTGTTTATACACTTTAGCTCACCTTAGGCACTTGAAAGAGTATTGTTTTGGAGATATAAATCATGAAAAACGTCATTAATATACTGGCAATAGCTATTTTATTAATCTGCGGCTGTCGCTCTCAACAGGAAAGCTCTTTTCGGTCTGGCTTCGATTTTAGTACTGTGCATAAGGTTGCGATTGTTTCCGTCGAAGGGGCCGTTGCAAGTGAGGTGGCAAAAGACGAAATCGCCGACTTCTTCGCAATCGAGCTTTTGGAACATGGCTATGCTCCGATGGGCCGGGCCCAGGTCAGAGCGTCGCTTGCCGAGAAGGAGAGCGAAAACAAAATAACAGACCTGACTACACCCGAAGGGGCCGTTGCAGCCGGTCTTCTTCTCAATGTACCGGCGGTTCTGACGGTTCGGATACCCCACTTCGGCGAAGAAATATCCTTCACAGCAACGATGATCGACGTCGATGACGGCAGTATTTTGTGGCTGGCCAACGGTACCGGCAAAGAAAGTGGAGGCTTTTTCTCCTCATTCGGCTCAAAATCCGGCAGTAAGGATGATTCATTATTAGGACCGATCATGGGTGACGTTATGGGCGCAAGCAGCGATCCTCTTACTCCTCAGGAAGCTGAAAGGGCCCAGCGCATCGCAAGAAAGATGTGCAGAAGCCTGCCCAATAACCAGCTAAAAGCGGCACCGGAATGGTAAGACGCAACTTTTAACTTTGAATCCTTCGGCTGGGCTCAGGACATGTTTTGAACTTTGATTTTATTTGTATCCTGTCGCCGACAGGAATGCTTCGATATTTTCCGTCGGGACCTCGGGGGGCATACCACCGCCGCACGACAGTATAATGCGGCTTTTGTCCTCGACCGAATTGAGAGCGGCTTTGACGCTTTTGCGAACGTCGTCAGGGCTGCCGGCTGCAAGCACGTCCCGCGTGGGGATGTTGCCGACCAATGTGACGGCATTGTTTGTCAGCTCCTTCATCTCGGTCAGTGTGTGCTGGAAGCTGAAATTGAAAAGATTTACGCCCATCTCAGCAAGATACGGGGCACAGACCAGCCCGGCGGCGTCGTTATGGAAGAACCTAATCGCCACATCGAACGACTTGAAAATCCGCTGCAGATAGGGCAGGGCTGTCTCCTTAAAATCCTGCTCACCCAGAAAGCCCACGATGTCATCGAGAATAAAGACGCCGTCGATGGAAGGAAAGGTTTTGATTTGCAGTTCGAGCCAGTCGATAATGAAATCCGTTATCGTCCCGAGCAGCTTATGCACCTCGGCCGGGTCGGTGCGAATGGCCATAAGAAATTCTGTGCTTCCAGCAAGGAATGATGCAATATTTTGAGGTCCACGTGAGACTGCGAATTTAATGCCGTGACCCTGCTGTTCGATTTGGCCCTGATAATGTTTGAGGCGATTGAGCGTAAAGGGCAGCAGGCCGTCTTTCTTCGGATTCGGTTTGGTGAGCGAACCGGCCTGTTCGATATCAGTGATGATCTTGTCGGCGTAAGGCATTTCATTCTCTTGCCAGGAGCATTTTGACCCGAACGCGGACGGTTCGGTGCACATACCGAATTCCGACCAGAAGCCCGGCATGAAAATAACTTGCGGAAATTGCTGCACGGCCTTGAGGTTGGCCTCAAACCACATTTGCTCGCTGGAGTAATAATCGAGCGCCGAGATCCCGGTCCAGCCGGGAAGCCAGGGGCTGTCGATGATAAAACCGATCGGCAGCGGCTCAACGAACTCGCCGTTTATAACAGCGAGCAGCTTGTCCCATTGCTCTTGTCTCATGCCGCCGCTGCCCGTCCTTTACCCTTGCGCATGAAGTGGACAACCAGAACAAGCCCGACGAAGGCCAAAAATACCACGATACCCCACCAGCGCAGTCTCGACCACAG
>JAFGPJ010000434.1 GCA_016936275.1 Sedimentisphaerales bacterium | reverse complement strand
TTTTTCTCTATCTTCCATCGATAAACACCTTGCGGGATAGTGATATTTGTAAGCGGAGTTTGGCCCAGATATTCCCACGGAGCATCAGTGGCAGAATATTCTCGATAAAAGACGTTCGCCCCGGCAGGAGTTGTGGCAATCGAATAATCTTTGCAGATTAGCGGCCACAGATCGTTTAGTGCCGGGTCATCAGGAATGAACTGTTTAGCCCTTTTGGCCAGGGAAAATGCGTCACGATAGTTTTTCTGCTCGATTAGCTTGATAATCTCAGGCATCGCCTCTCCCTTGGCCCACTGGATTCGTCGAGCATTTACGCTTCGCAGGTACATAAATGCAGTAATGATAAGACCAGCTACAAGCAATGTTATCACTGCGGCAGTGGTTATTTTTGATTGATGTCTTTTCCAGAATTTCTGTGTCCTATATACGAGGCTTGGTGAACAGGCAAGAATTGGTTGGTTTCTCAAATGACGTTCGATATCTCCGGCCAGCTCATGCACGGTTTCGTATCGCCGCGTTCGGTCTTTTTCAAGGCATTTCATTACAATCCAGTCCAGGTCGCCCTTTACCAATTTGTGCAGTGTTTCAGGATTTGCCTGCCGTTGACGAGCTATATCGGTCAATGTTTGACCTGATTTACTGAGCTTTGTTGATGGCTTTAGCGGATCGGTCTCACAGATAATGCGTTGTATCTCCGTGTATCCGGCTTTATGGAGTTTCTCTGCATCGAAAGGTGTAACTCCAGTCAGCAGTTCGTAGAGCAGTACACCGAGTGAGTATATGTCGGTACGTGTATCTACATCCAACCCACTCATTTGTGCCTGCTCGGGACTCATATAAGCGGGCGTACCGATAAAATGGGCGTAGCGTGTAAAAACGGTTTTCTCTGTCAATCGCTGGTTGGTTGCCTTGGCGATTCCAAAATCGATAACCTTCGGGACAGGTTTGTCATCATGCATCGTCACAAGAACATTTGACGGCTTGATATCGCGGTGGATAATTCCCTTTTGATGAGCATGCTGAACGGCATGGCAAACCTGAACCATAAGATCGAGACGTCGGCTCGTATCTAATTTATTTTTGTCGCAATAAGCAGTAATTGAAACGCCGTGGACAAGCTCCATCACAAAATACGGCCGGCCTGTGTCGGTCGCCCCGGCGTCGAGGACTTTGGCGATATTGGGATGATCCATCATGGCAAGGGCCTGACGCTCAGCCTCGAAACGGGCGATGACGGATTTGGTGTCCATGCCCAGTTTGATGATTTTCAATGCGACTTTCCGGCGAATCGGCTCGGTCTGCTCGGCCATATAAACCACGGCCATGCCGCCTTCGCCGATCTTTTCCAGCAATTTGTACCGGCCGATTACTGTGCCGGGACCTTCGGATATGGGAGATTCATCAAAGTTAATATCCGCACCAAATCCCGGATTTTCGAGGAAATCAGCAGCTTGCTCGTTTGCCTTGAGCAGGTCTTCAATTTGTTTCCTTAGAGCGCTATCGCCCTTACATATAGCATCCAGATATACTGAGCGCTTTGGACCGGCCTCTTTTTCAAGTGCCGAATGATATATTTCCTCGATTTCTTTCAGCTTAAATCCCAAAATCAACTCCTTTATTAATTCCCCCACACTATAGTGCGAAATTCAGGCTTCAGCAGACTCATAAAAAAGTGAAAGAAAATTACAATAGCCGACTTAGTCGATTTCCTTGATATGCTGGTAAAGCCACGCCCGGGTAAAAGACCAGTGCCGAATCGCTGTAGCACGGGAAATTCCAAGTATTTCCGCCGCCTGATCGATACTTAAACCGGCAAAATAGCGAAGTTTTACCAGATTGGCCTTAGTAGGGTCTTCGACAGCAAGTTTCTGGAGCGCTTCATCCAGGGCAATAAGTTCGTCAGGACTCTCTCTGGCAGTTTTTGCCGCGTTATCGAAATCGACACGCTTCTGGTCACCGCCGAGCTTAAGAGACTTCTTGCGACGGGCATTTTCAATAAGAATACGACGCATGGCTTCGGCTGCTGACATGAAGAAATGGTTCCGGCTGTTCCAATTGCGGCATTCGGCTTCCACTAAACGGATATAAGCTTCATGTACCAGGGCCGTAGCCTGTAGCGTTTGACCGGGTTTTTCCTGAGACAGCTTTTGAGCAGCGAGAATGCGCAGCTCTTCATAGACCAGTGGAAGCAATTCCTCCGTAGCTCGGGGATCGCCCTGCTCAATGGCATTCAAGATTCGTGTAACGTCAGCCATAGTCGTTCTTCTTCCTGATTTTCGAAGATCCGATATATTGTACCGGGGATAGAGTGCCGTCTCACGGAGATTTTGTAAAAATATGCCCGCTCTTTCCGATTACCAGTCGTAGAATGTATAAAAACAGAATTCAGAGTACAGGACACCTTTGGTATTTACGATTTACGATTGTCGATTTATGATTTTTTCTTTTCTCCCGCGTAATCAGCGAAATCCGCGGTTTAATTTGTTGCCCAGTTGAAAAAACAAAGCGTGCGCCAGGGTAAGCTGGTGCAGTTCAGCAGGTAAAAAATAAATAAAAAAAAAATAAATCCTGCCCGGC
>JAFGPJ010000433.1 GCA_016936275.1 Sedimentisphaerales bacterium | reverse complement strand
GCCAACTCTACCAGTCGTCCCTCTCGCAATATGGCGGCCCGGCCGCAGACCGCCGCCACCTCGCTCAAGTCGTGACTGGATAGTAAAATCGTCGCCCCCGCCTGGGCTGTCTCACGAATCAAATCGAGTACGTTCTGGCGTATGAGTGGATCGAGGCCGATAGTCGGCTCATCCAGAATGAGGACATCTGGTCGATGCTGGAACGCGAAGATGATACCCACCTTTTGGCGATTGCCTTTGGATAAGGTACGCATCTTCCGATCAAGACTGAGATCAAGTCTTTCAGCCAATTTCTCTTGCCGTTTAGTGACTTCGTTACTATGACCCAATCCGGCTAAGAGTCCAAGCAGCTTTCTCGGTGTCAGTCCCGGCCAGGCGCGAAACTCGCCGGGCAAATAGCCGATTATATTATGCTTGGTTGCTTCGCCAGGTATGACTCGCTGGCCTAATATACAACAATGACCGCTTGTGGGCCTGAGCAAACCCATCAGGCAACGTATTATGGTTGTCTTGCCGGAACCGTTCGGACCGAGATAACCGAATATTTCACCCTGTTCAATGTCAAATGATAAATCCTCGACGCCTCTGGCTGAGCCGTATCGTTTTGTAAGTGCCTGAACTTCAAGTGCTTTCATAGCTCCGTATTGTCACCGATTATTGGCTCTCTGTCCAGTTGAAATTAGCCCTGCTAAAACTAAACAAATCCTTTCGGGACGATTTTAAATCAAGGACCGTATGAACACAACATATGCACTGCAGAAACACAAAAAGCCGTAAAGTATAATACTCATAAACTGCAGAAGGTGCGAAGAAATGACAGTAGAGATCGTCGGCTTTGGCATCTCAAAAGGAGGGATGAGTGTGTCATCGAGTGTCCACAGTTTTGTTTTATCCCCTGTTCTCTGAATATATTCACCCAAATTTGCGGCGTACTGGCGACGGAATCCAATCGTGGCAAAGCGAAAGGCGTGCTCACTTTCTATTCCTGTATGTGCAAGATTGCTCGCCAAATAGGTAAAGGTCGCCGATGGGGATACAAGCGAAAAACACTGGGCCAGTTTGGCCTGGGCATCCATCTGGTTGAAGAACGCCTCCCATACCTTTGTCAGCTCCCTGGCGTAAAATGTCCTGCAATGGTTCACCCAGATCGCCTGGTACTCCATTTTGTTTTCCTCGCTCATGGCCTCGTATTTGCCCCCGTGGGCATCAAGGAATTCGTGTTGTTGTCTACGCACCGGTTGAGCGCTCTCTTGAGTGAGGGTGTCGGCCTGGCGCTGTACCTGATGAAAAGCAGGTATCGGATGTAATTTGGCCGCTATAAAGGGACTGAAGTTGGGCACGACCAAAACGAGAAAAACCCAGATCATTATCAAGGCGGTGAGCGTCGTTCTGGGTTCCCTGGTTATACAGGAAACGAACACACCCAACATGAAATACACGCCGACATTGAGCATTGCCAGGACAAGCAGCCAGAAAGATGCTTCCCACTCGGATGAGCCAAAACCGACGTCAGGGTGAAGATAGAGCACGAGAACATCCGCACCCAACGCGGGAAGCACAGAGACGACAAAGCTAAAGTAACTTCCGAGAAACTTCGACAGCAATAACAGCGCACGCCGAACCGGATTCGCCATCACCAATCGTAGAGTCCCCCGCTGCCTTTCTCCTGAGATAGCATCGTACGTGAAGGTGAATGCCAGCAGACTGCCTACGATGTTAATGAAGAACACAAAATCCAGATGAGAGAGAATATCACTCAAGAAGTTGTGTGCAAACTGGCTTTCCCCGAAATAAGCCCCCTCATAAACGGTATTATGGGAACGCAGCGAGAGATTTTCATCCAGTCCGGAGGCCAAGACCCTCAGACGAGGAATCTCTCGACATACCCAGAACCGGTCCCATGCCCCCGGCGTGTAGAATCCTTTGCCAATAAGTAGTCCATACTCCTTCTGCATCAAGCCGTAATCGGTTGCCAGTATGTAAGTTGAGGGAACCAGCAGCAGAAATGCCAAAGCAAAGGAGACATAGAATCGGATGTTCAAAACCTGACTGAGCATCTCTTTGCGAATAAGAATTAAGAGCATCGCTTTTTCACCTCACATCATAACGTAGAAATGCCAGATAAGCTCCCATAAACAAAAGCACATTCCACGAAAACAATAAGATCAGGTCGTTGGTCATTCTCAGAACGCTTTGCTCGAGACGTAGGGGAGGTAGCAATAATTGGTCGGGTCTGCCCCCCCTCCGTTCTCTATCCCAATCAGAAACCTGCCGGCGGAAGTTTTGAGCATCTGTAATACCTGTTTGTGCCAAAGTGGTAGAAGCATAAACATAGGAGGCAAACGGGGAGAAACGTGATAGATTCGCCGCCATTCTCATTTGCGCATCTACGGTACCGATATACACATCGTCCATTTTCCACAAGGTCTCCTGAAATTCCTCGACGCTCCCCTGTTTGACCGCCCGCTTCTGGAGTCCAAACACGAAGTTAGGCTGGACGGGCCTGAGTCCTTTCGCGGCGGAGCAGCCGATCCTTGGTACTCCCAAAACCCACAGCGCCCAGATAGACAGCACGAGAATAAGAGATGTTGCCGGCTGGTGAGTCAGCGTCGAGGTCAGCAGACCCAGTGTGAAAAAGACCAGCAGATAGATAAGCGAGAGACCGACAATGCCCGCCAGGCGCATCCAGTCTTCGGCCTGCATAGGTACGACGGAGGTTACTGTCAGGGAAACAAGCATCAGCAGTATCGCTGGACAAAGGCAGATTAACAGGCTAATATACCCGCCCAGCCATTTCGCTAACAAAAATGTCGGCCGGCGAATGGAGTAACTCATCAGCAGCGAAAGTGTATGAGTCTGCTTTTCCCCGCAAACCGTCCCAAATGAAAGGAAGGCCGCGAATGCAGAAAGCACCACGCCGACGATATAAACGAAGTCGGGCGTCGTGAACAGGGCAAACAGGTGTTGCCCCTGGGCGAAACCATACAAGTGCTGACCCTCGGCGGAACGTCCTCCCACGTGGGCAATGGGTTCTTCCTCCGGCTGCCAGCCAGTGATGTTCAGTGGCCGCCCCATTACCTCGTCAACTCCTCTGGCTATCACGCTCAGCGGCTGTGGCCTCTTGGCAAAGCTCAGGCGTCTTAGTAATTCTTCCTGTGTCATGTCCGCCATTAGAAAGTTATATCTTTCCATCCGGCGTTTATAATCTTCTGACATTAGGATTATACTCGTCAGGCACAGGACTATACACAAGACACTTGTCAGGATATAGCGGCTGCTCGTCAGGTCTTCCAGCAATTCCCGCCGGATTAGTGTCAATAGAAGACGCATTTTGTTTCCTTTGTTTGATGACTAATCACGTTTGTATACTTAACACGAAAAGCCCGATGCGATAAAACCTATAAACATAAAAGCAAAAATTGAAGACGAAAAGACGTTAGTTACCATCAGGCCCTATAGCGTATTGAAGAAAACGACCTCAAAGCCTCTATAATTTTTTTGGCGGACCGTCATAGTTCTGGAAAAACTCAACAATCTTCGGTATAAAAACATCGAGTGTTTGATACTTGTTCAGCTGTTCTTCATATTGGCCGAGCAATTCTGAAAGCTCTTTAATCCAGTGGAATCCACGACTGATGTTATAATTGGTAATCTGTTTCGCCCGTTTTTTGCCGTCGTTAGACATTGCGTGACGCACTTCACATACCCTAACTAACGATTCCCGTATCATGGTTTGCCAATCCCCGTAGGCCTGACGTTTCATCTTCTTTTTAACTCGTGGAAAATATTTCTCACCAAAAGTCTTGAAGCTTTTCATATATTTATCAACGAGCGGATTGCAATAGGAATGGCTAAACTCGTGCACCACCGTACTTAAATCGCCGGGATCGAACGTAGGATGGCCCCAACCAAGCCAGCCAACCCGCCATGCGCCGATTATACTATATATTTTGGTTCGCCCATCAAGCTTCACCCGACAACCGTAATTGCTCGGTCCGTTAAGTATCGATATTACAAGGTTAAAGTCCACATCATTCCTTGTTCCGAAGAACTCGTCGAACCAGTCTATGTTCGCCTTCGTGTCGATAAGTTGTTGAAGCCTTGTCGTGGCTGTCTCATATTGTGACTCGTTCTGAATCAGGAATGCTTTAAAATCAGTATCTTTCACAAAGTCACTACATTCGGCAAGAAATTCACGTGCCTCATTGATTTGCCATCTGGGATCAAGCGTATCCGGCCTCGACTCGAAAGGTACTATCTCAATGCAACTATTGATGTCCCGGATATGCACGGCTATACTTATGATGGCATCATAGCTGATCGCGCGAACCTTGCGCAGCTTTTGTGCCATTTTCACCGCCGGATGATAACGATGCCAGACAAAAAGATCGTTCAGGTTCCTCATATATAACTTCGATTTGCAGTTGTTGTACTCGGGATTACCTGCTAAGTGAAATATACAGCTCATGAGTTCTACCCGTGGATCTATTGTAACCTTCAGTTTGGTTCGTTCTTGACGAACTGTCAGATTATTCGGATCAGAAGCCACAGAACTGCTAACACCAAGATCAATTAATCGTATTAGCTGTAAAGTCCTAACCGGAATTTTCCATACACTCTTCATTTAAGCACTCCATAATTCCGGTTTCTGAAACTACCATACCCCCTGTTACGTTCTTCGGCGTAGCTGCCGGCGGTCTTCGTATAATTAACCGAGATATAGCCATTAAATGTGTCTTAGCCTTTTCAGACGTTCCAGCCCTAAATCGCCAACCTTCGTGTTACTGAGGCCCAGCCAGTTTATCATTCTTCCTTTATAGCTTCAAAATACGCCATAGATTGAACATTTGCCTGTCGGATGACTGTAAATCCTTTGAATTGAGAAGGAACGTCGTCCAGCTCAAAAAACGGAGGATTAAAGAAACCTCTTGGTACTCCGAAATGTTTCACAAACCAGTCGGAAATTTTCCTGGTACCCTTAACATAACCGCAGGCTATAAGCGTACCTTGTGTACAAAGGACTCTTCTGATCTCTGCTATGGCGCGCTGCTTATCTGTAAAGGCGTGCCATCCATTCATGGATAGTATCAGATCGACGACATCGTTTCTCAGCGGCAGGTTGTTCACGTCAGCCTTTAGCAGGACAACTTTCCTCAGACCGTCCCGTTCAAAACATTCTCTGGACTTACGAAGCATGCTCATCGACAGGTCGATTCCGATGATTGTAGCTTTCGGATATCTAGTGTAGATGGGACTCGTGAAAATTCCCGTTCCCACCGGCACATCAAGCAGTATCCCATCGAACTGATTTGGTAGATATGACAGAACAGTCTCTATGTAAGGACGATCATCGCCTATTCCCCACACGAGGGTATTAATGATTCTATGTGGGACTTTCGGTTTCGATAGTAACGTATCATAGCGGTCTGCAACCTTGTCGTATGCCCTCGAAACCTTATCTGAAGCCCCGTGACAGAAATCGATAATTCCATCAACAACAGGATATTCCATATCGGAATCTGCGACGTGCACAATTTTATCGCAATCATCGAATCTAAGCTTGTTTCCCGTTCTCGGGCACCTTAATATCTCTGTTAGTTCCATGTTCTGCATATTCTTTCGGACAATAGATCACTCTAATGACCTTCGATTTTAGCGATGTATTCATGGGCATCTTTGAGCGGGAATCTGTCAGGCTCGCTAACTCCTTCATTTGATATCAGACAGTTCTCGAAGGCTTCCAGTGCCTTGTCATTTTGCCCCTTGTCCATGTATGCACGCCCAAGATAAAAGTATATCCAGCCGAGACCTTTGCGTAATGAATATTGAGCTATAGCCGCCTGGTATGTCTCGATTTCCTTGTCATATTCACCAAGCCGCCTGTGACAGATGCCAACCATCATCTTTGCCTCTACGGCAATATTAAGATGGGGACTCTTGTCATGGACCTGACGATATACATCCAATGCTTCGGCGTATTTCTTCTGACCGAATAAGTCTTCGGCCTTCTTGAATAAAACGCGGCATTGATCGATGTCTTCCTGGGTGATAACCGTTGCTCCCGGGGGAATCTGGAACTCGAAGAAATCATCGGGAATGTCCTGATTATAAATGACTGTCTGAGCATCGAACTGGGGTTCTCCGGCCTGCTGAAGGTTCATCCACATCTTGCCCCGCTCGATGAGATTGGTTTCAGTGTCCACGATAAAGGAAATTGATGTATTGGATGGCTTATAGCTGCACGTCACATGGACTTGTTCTTTACCGCTCGCCGGGTCAGTCACAACAGTCTGTTTCCAATCGTCCGTGAACAGTCTCAATGTATCGACTATTTTACCGGTCAGCCAGGGGCTCATCCGGGCGGCCTGGTACCAGAATTTCAAGTCTTCAATATCACGTCCCTGTTTGGTAATCATGACGATGTTCTCCCTGGGCCAGTAGAAATAAACCGTCTCGTCCTGCAGGCGAGCTATCATCGTCACCTTCTCGCATTCGAGACGCATCGCGCCCGATTCAGATTCCTGATCAGGACAGCATATCCAGCAGTTGAAATCGACAATTTCGGACCAGTAGTTCATCTTTCCTGCAATTTGCAGATTTTTCAATTGTTTGATAGCGGCAATGGTCTGCTCGAACGACCATGCTGTTGACCTGTCCCATGTGGCCAGTACGAATGCCGCGAGCAGGACCGCCGCGGCCGTTGTTAGTTTTACTGTTCTGGTTCTCATAATTTTTCTCCATTTGGCGATGGGGTAAATCCGCTGACTGGCGGCTATCGCCTGTTTCATGCTTGTGGAGGCATCGCTGAGAATACGCTCATCCATCACCATTGAGTCAATCCCGTCGGCAGGCTCCCGGAATGTACTGCACAGCAGCTTTTTTATTTTCTCGGCTTGATTCATAAATTCACCTCGCCATTCAGCAGAGATTGTAATTTTGCAAGCCCGTAACGGTAGCGACTTTGAATAGTATTGACCGACTCGCCGGTTTGCTGAGCTATCTCGCGAAAACGCAGAGAACTGAGTACGTGCAGGACGACCACTTGGCGCTGCTCTTGCGGCAATTGAGTCAGGGCGCAGGTCATAATTTGACGCTGCTCGGCTAAATCCGCTGCATGAGAAGGCTCGGATCGGCCTGAAGGTGCAACAGTAGCTTCTAAGGATGTTTCGCGCCCATTTTGCCGGTCCATGCGATTGACGTTCCTCGCGCGGTTGGCAACACATATCGCCAGATAACCCTTTAACGAACCTTTCAGCTGGAAACGTCCGGCCTGAGATGCAAAACGGACAAAAACATCATGAAGCACATCTTCGACGGCAGCAGTGTCATTTACTAAGGCTTTCGCGACACTAAGCAACTCCGGCTTGTACCTCTCGTATATACGGCGTAAAGCATCCATATCCCCTGCGTTAAACCTCCGGATTAATAATTTGTCTTCTATCAAAACGGGCCTGCCCTTAATTAATTGAGTACTCACACATCATAATAGAAACACGCAGGGTAGCACTTTTAGTCT
>JAFGPJ010000432.1 GCA_016936275.1 Sedimentisphaerales bacterium | reverse complement strand
TATATATGATAGAGATTAAACGGCCGGGCAGGTGCAGCGCTTCCATAAAAAAACCTCATCATCCAAGAATGAAATTAATAAAGAGAGACGGCGAGTATTATATCAAATGGAGACCTACAATGGGTGATATCGGTATGCATCCTGTTACTGTCGTTTTCGAAGGTGAAGTAACCTCCGAGCAGGAGATTTCAATTTACGTTTATAATAAAAAGCTTTTAGACGCAAAACGAGAGGGAATATCAAGCTCGGATTAATGCTGGTTATGCGGATTAAAATATAATAAGTACGGGCCAACAAAAGGAATGCTTATGTACGGCAAAAACAGTTCACAGCAACAAGATTATGCGCGAAATTCCAAATTGTGTTTTTTACTATTTGTTATTCTTGGTGTTTTGTGCACATCCGTTTTGGCCTCGCAGATACAATCAGCCAAGCTCTGGGAGCCGGTGGACTGGACATTCAGAAACCCGGATTACTCCGGCAATCCTTTCGATATTATAGCAAAAGCAACCTTCAGTCATTTACCTACAGGTCAAAAGATCCGGACAGAGCTTTTTTACGCTGGCGATAACAACTGGAAATTACGCTTCACGGGGACACAAACAGGCCGGTGGAGCTTTATCACCGAAAGCGACGATCCTGAGCTAAGCAATTTTAAAGGACAGATCGATGTCCAGCCCAATCCCGGCGTCCCGGGTTTCATAACGAACTACGGCAGCAAGTGGGGCAGGCTCGGAACCGATCAGGCTTTTGTGCCGCAATATGTGATGTATTGTGATTTGCCGGCGTTCTACCATAATCCCGACCGGATTGATGCCGATATTCGTAACTTTTTCATCGAGCATGGATTTAACGGCTTTCACATCGCTGTTCTGTGCCGCTGGTTCGACTTCGATAAGCTCCGTTCCGATGAAATCTCATCCGATTCGCCGAATCCGGATCCACGAACGTTCGAGACGCTTGAATTATTGATTAGGAAGGTTCATGCCGCGGGCGGTGTTGTGCACATCTGGGTATGGGGAGATGAGCAGCGGAGAATGACGCCGAAGAAATGGGGCATCAACGGCCGGGTGGATCGCCGGCTTCAGCGTTATATCTGCGCCCGGCTTGGGCCGCTGCCCGGCTGGTCGATGGGTTACGGTTTTGACCTGCAGGAATGGGTTAAGGAAAACGACCTGAAGTCATGGCACCAATATATGGACAGCCATCTTGGCTGGTTTCATTTCCTCGGCGGCCGGGCGCCCGAATTGACCCAGATTTACGATGGTTTGGATTATTCTTCTTATCAGCAGCATCGCCCCGACTATGATATGTACGTAAAGGCCATAGACCAGTATCCCGACAAGCCGACGTTTCTGGAAGACCGCTTCCGGGTCCGTAAGAACGTTTACCCGGACAAGGATTACGATTTCGATATGACCCGCCGGGGGCTGTGGCATTCGACAATGGCAGGCGGAGCGGCAAACATCTGGGGCAACCTTTTGAATCCCCGCCCGGACGGCATGTCGCATTCGTATCCAAATAAAAATCAAATAATAACCTGGTCAAGATTCTGGAAAGACCGATTCCAAAAGGAGCTGGTACGTGATAATAGCCTGACGGACGGCGTATGTCTCAAGGTCCCCGGCAGGCTGCTTATCTTCTACAAGGAAGATACCTCATCAATTAAAATGGACCTTAGCGGGCTGAATAGAACAATAAAAGGGCTGGCCATAGATACATGCCGTGAATATAAGGAGATTGAGCTTAGTGAGCTAAAACCTGAGAAAGAGCAAACCTTCGAAGCCCCGGTTCGTTCAGACTGGGCGGTAGCAGTTCAAGCCATATCATCGGTTAAGTGAGAAATGATGAAGATTAGAATAATTTTACTGATATTCTTGATTATCTTGTCGAAACAGCCGGCCATGGCAATCTCCGGCGATATGGAAACAGTATTGGTCATAGAACCGGGCGAGGAGAATCCACGCAATTCCGAAGGGGACATAATCGAGCTGAAAGACGGGCGATTGTGCCTGATTTATACTCGTTTTACAGGCGGCAGCGGCGATCACGCGGCTGCCGACCTTGCCATGCGCATATCCGGCAATGAAGGCAAAAGCTGGAGCAACGATAGAATCGTAGTTCTGCGTCCGGGAGGGCTGAATGTCATGTCCGTTTCGCTTCTGCGACTGGCAAATGGACAGATTGCTCTTTTCTACCTGCGCAAGACCTCAAGAGAAGACTGCCGTCCCATTATGTGCGTTTCAACAGACGAAGCCGCCACCTGGAGCGAGCCGTCTGTGTGTATTGCTGACGAGATTGGTTATTACGTGATGAATAATGACCGCGCCGTTCAGCTACGAAGCGGACGGTTGGTTTTGCCTGTGGCCTGGCATCAGGGCCCCGGACAGCCCCGGGATACTGCCGGCGTGATTATGTGTTATCTCTCCGATGATAACGGCAGAACCTTCCGGCGCAGCAAGGATTCATATAAAGGATATGCGCCAGATGGACGACGCGTTACAGTTCAGGAGCCGGGCATAGTTGAGCTGAATGATGGGCGATTGATGATGTTTATGCGAACCAATGCAGAAAGCCAATACATCTCGTACTCCCGGGATGGCGGCGAGACATGGTCGAAAGCCCAACCGTCGGCGCTGATTTCACCTCTAAGCCCCGCCTCAATCGAACGCATCCCCTGGTCAGGGGATTTACTCTGTGTATGGAACGACCATTCAGGGATACATAACTACTCTAAGGGCCGTCGAACTCCGCTGTGTTTGGCCATTAGCAATGATGAAGGTGAGACCTGGAGCAAATCTGTAATTATAGAAGATAATCCTGACGGCTGGTATTGCTATACGGCAATCACGTTCGTGAAAAATCGTGCGATGTTGGCCTACTGTGCAGGCGACAAGAAAATTGGCGGTTTAAATCGATTGAAAGTTCTCGCACTATCACAAGACTGCCTGACTTCTTTTTCGCTTGAGTAGGGAATTTATTCAGCCTGCCTTTATCTGAAGGCTGGTTTTTCGTACTTATATCCATGGCACATCTATAGGGTATCAGTAATAATGAGAAAGTCGGGCGAAACAATATTTTTAACTATATTAATGTTAAGTTTCGCACTTTTTGGATATGTAAATATAGGTAAAATGTATGGCAGCAAGCTTTTGGAATTATTTATCACTTACGGGATTTT
>JAFGPJ010000431.1 GCA_016936275.1 Sedimentisphaerales bacterium | reverse complement strand
GGAACTCTGGTTCATGGAGGATCGGTCCAGCAAGTTGAGGCGTTCTATGTTTCAGCGAACTACTTTTCCGTTCTGGGAGTGACGCCGTTCCAAGGACGCGGTTTTATGCCGGAGGAAGAGCAGGATGGCGCTCGTGTCGTGGTGTTAAGCTGGCCCTGCTGGCAGCGTTTGGGGAGCGATTCTGAGCTTGTTGGGCAATTTGTGATAGTTGATGGTGTTCGTTGTGAGGTCGTCGGCATCATGCCAAAGGGATTTACCGGAGTTACGTTCAACGGCCCTGATCTATGGCTACCGCTGGGGAGCTACCGGTCTGTCGCTAAACATGCTCGACAGTGGCCGAGATTTAAGCCATGGTATGACCTCGTCGGTCGTCTCAAAACTGATTTGACGCTGCCGGTCGCCCAGGCGCAGCTCCAGTCGTTGTTTTCGGATATCAAACCTGAAGGCCTTGAGCATGACAGGGGGCGGCCTTTTTTCAAACTCTGCAAGCCGGGCCGGTTCTGGGTGCGCAGTGAGGATAATGAATGGGACTATTTACGAAAGCCTTTGTTCAATGTCATACTCTTAGCGACGTCCTCTATTATACTGGTGATCGCCTGTTTGAATCTGGCGAATATGCTGATTGTGCAAGGGGCAGCACGTCAACACGAGATAACTGTACGCCTGGCCCTTGGCGGGGGACGCTGGCGCATTATTCGGCAGTTGTTCACTGAATCGCTGCTCTTGGCCCTGCTGGGCGGCATTCTTGGTGTGCTGCTGGCTTTTGGAAGTATGAAAATCCTTAATATCTGGATGACCACCACTCCGGAGTTTTTCGCAAGAGGCCTACATGTGGATTTGAATAGTCGTGTCCTGACGGCCACACTGGGCCTGTGCCTGATCGCCACGCTGTTATTCGGATTGAGACCTGCGTTATGGTTGTCAAAGCGTGATCTCGCCGGTGAGATGAAGGCCTGTGCCGGTAATGTCCTGGGGTCCCTGCGGAGAAAGCGAGATGCACTCGCTGTGATGGGGCAGATCGCCCTGGCTGTCTCGCTTGTGCTGAGCGCGGTGCTACTGACACGCAGTGCCCTGCAAATAGCACGACCGGATCCGCGTTTTCCTCTAGATGATAAGCTGATTGTGAAAGTCGATCCGCTGGCGGCCGGGTACGGCCCGGCCCGTAGTGTTCAGGTATGCGAGGCATTGACAGATCATCTGGCATCCCTGCCGGAGGTAAAAACATTGGGGGCATCAACCCGATCGTTCTACGGGGGTGGCGGGCCGATATCGATTAGCGAGAATTTTCAGGAGGAGGAAAAGAGCGGATCGTGGAGGCCTCTCACCCGGAAGGCTATGCTGGTCACGGTCAGTCGGGATTATTTTACGGCCCTGGAGATCCCGCTTTTACAGGGGCGATTCTTTACCACGATGGACCGCGTACCGAATGCGGAAAAGGTCGCGATTATTGATGAGAACCTGGCACGTCGACTCCGTCCGGACGGTAATGTGCTCGGCTGTTCTATTCGATGGGGTTTTTATAGTGAACATTCGGAACCTTACCGTGTTGTGGGCATCGTCGCCAACTTACCGGGCGTAGGAGATCGAGAGGTCTATGCCCAGATGTATACACCTGCGGGATCGGAAGAGTTGTCTCCCTGTCTTTACGTGCATGTCGCCAACAAGGGATCGGTGGATACCCTGCGGCGGCGCATAGTGGAGGAGATTCGCAGGATTGATACAAGCGTTCCGGTCCTGCCGGTGGTGACTTTGGCTCAGAGACGCGATGGGGATGCAGCCGTATGGCGAGCGAGATTCTGCGCCCGCTTGGGATTGATAGCTGGGGCTGCAGCGTTGTTTCTATCGGCATTAGGCGTCTATGCGATCAAGGGCTACATGGTCGCCACACGTACATCGGAGATCGGCATCCGCATGGCCATGGGAGCAACGCGCGGGGGCATCATGGCCATGATTCTGTGGGAAGGACTGGTGCTGACGGCGGTCGCGTTGCTGATAGGCTTATTGCTGGGTTTGGCTGTGGCACAGGTAGGGGCCAGCCAACTCTACGGCGTTAACCCGACCGATCCGGTCAGTATAATCATAACTGTAACCTTGCTCGGGGCCGCCTCGTTGCTGGCCAGTTATATACCGGCGCGGCGAGCGGCGAAAATCGAGCCGATGGAGGCCCTGAGATATGAGTGACAAAAGAATACGGAATATAAGAGTAAGACAATTGGAGTTTTTTAAATGACAACGATTATTAAGGACATTAAATTTGGTATTCGCATGATGGCTAGGCGGCCGGTTGTTACGGTTACAGCGGTGGTCATCCTTGCGCTGGGCATCGGGGCCAACACCGCACTGTTTACGATCATTCAAAAAATCCTGCTGAGCCCGCTGCAGTTTTCAGATTCCGAACGTCTGATGATGGTCGAGCCGCAATGGAAAGACGGCACTCGTAACGGCAGTTCTTCCGGCCCGGATTACCTCGACTGGGAGCGGCGCAATACTGTTTTCTCCGGATTGACGGCCTTGTCCATGGGAAAGGTTAATCTTACTAAAGCAGGAGATGCCCTTACGGTAAGGGGTTTTCATGTCACTGCCAATTTCTTCGATGTCTTCAGTAACAACATGGCTCTGGGGCGGGGCTTTCGCGAGGATGAGGATCAATCCGGAAAGCGTAACGTAGCGGTCTTGAGCCACAAACTGTGGCGGCGGCGATATAATTGTAATCCTGACATTTTAAATCGTCAAATTGACATCGACAAGGTACCGCATACGGTGGTCGGCGTGGCGGCCGAAACGATGGGCTTCCTTGATGACTTCGCCGAGATATACGTGCCTATCGATCGAAAAAATCTCACAAGAAGTCGAGGTAATCACCATGTCGTCGTCTTGGGTCGCCTCAGGGATCAGGTTACACTGGCCCAGGCGCAGAGTCAAATGAGCCAGATTGCTCGGCAGTTGAGTAAAGAATACCCAAATACGAATATGAACAAGGGTATCTATGTCGGTTCATTACAAGAACGTTTGATCTCTGATATTCGTGTGGCCTTCGTCATTCTCTACAGCGCCGTGACATTATTGCTGCTGGTCGCCTGTGTTAATGTATCGAATCTGCTTCTCGCCAATGCTTCAGGACGGCGACGGGAAATGGCCATACGACAGGCACTAGGTGGAGGACGTTGGCGGCTGGTCCGCCAGCTCCTGACCGAGAGTATGCTTCTTGGAATCATCGGCGGTGCCATGGGATTGTTGCTTGCCTTTGGGTCTCTGGATGTGCTGCTGCTTATAGCGCCGAAACTGCAAAGTACCGGTACCAGTGTCCCCGGCTTTTCCGATATTCGTATCAATCCGACCATCCTGGGTTTCACATTGGCGCTATCTTTGCTGACAGGCCTCGTATTTGGCATAATTCCTGCCTGGCAAAGCTCGGGATTTAGTCTCAGCCATACACTTAAACAGACCAGTAAAGGATTGTCCCGCGGTCCGGGACGTCATCGTACGCTCGGTGCCTTGGTGGTTGCACAAATCGCCCTAGCCTTTATATTGCTTATCGGCGCGGGATTGCTGGTTAAAAGTTTTGCCCTGTTGCAAAAAAGGAATCCGGGATTCAATGTGGAAGGACTCCTGGCAATTCATATTGACAGGCCCCGGTCGGAAAACACCGTCAATGATATGAAACCGTCTGCATTCTTTCAGCAGGCTACTGAAAGACTTGCTGCCTTGCCGGGTGTGGAATCGGCTGGAGCGACTAGTCTTAGGCCACTGAACCCGGATAACAACAACTGGGGTTGCGGAGTTGCAGGCGGCGATCACCAGATAAATTCCGAGACACGCATGATCACCAGTGACTATTTCCGTTGTATGGGTATTCCTCTTCGCAAAGGTCGATATTTTGCAATACAGGATGATTCACAGAGCCAGTTGGTTGTGATTGTTAACCAGGAATTCGTTGATCGATTACTCCCGGATCGCGAACCTATTGGTCGGGAAGTTGTTTTCGGCGATCAGCGTCGGACCATTGTTGGTGTGGTGGGTAACGTTGCTATGAATACCTTAAGCTCGGTTGGCTATAAGGCTTTTGTCTATTTTCCCCATACACAACATCAGGACTATAGTATGACGATATTTATCCGCACAAAGGGCAATCCCGTCACGTATGCTGACCCGGCTCGAAAGGTTATTAGGGACATCGATGCTAACCAGCCGATTCTCTACATTACTACTATGTCTAAATTGGCGTTGGAATCCATTTCTTTGCAGCGCTTCTGTACGATACTTATTGGCGGTATGGCTTGCGTGGCGCTGTTCATGGCATTGGTCGGCCTTTATGCGGTTATGGCCTTTTCCGTCAACGAACGCAGCAACGAGGTCGGTATTCGCATGGCCCTGGGTGCTGACAAATCCGACATACTGCTTCTGGTGATAAGGAAGGCATTTTTGCTCACCGTTATTGGTCTGGTCATCGGCCTGGTCGGCGCACTGGTTGTAAGTCGTTACACGAGCAGCATACTCTATAGCATCAGTACATGGGATCCGGCAACTTTCGTCTTGGTGCCGTTGTTGTTGTTCATCGTGTCCATGCTTGCCTGTTACCTCCCGGCACGCAAAGCAACCCGGTTGGATCCGATGAAGGTACTGCGCTATGAATAACGAAGTTCGAAAATGGAATATCGAATGATGAATAAAGGAGAGAAATGACTATTTTAATAAACGACATCAAATTCACTTTACGACAACTCATCAAGAACCCGGGCTTTACCTTTGTAGCTGTACTGACACTGGCACTCTGTATAGGTGTAAACACAGCAATGTTAGGCGTATTGTACCGAGTTGTGTTGAAGCCTCTGCCGTTTCCGGATTCCGAGCGGCTCGTTTGTGTTAAAGTGCATTATCAGGCCTCGGATCGAATCGAGACGGAAGTGTCGGTATCTGAGTTTCAAGCCTTGAGTACTGAGAGCGGGGCCTTCGAGAAAGTGGCGGCCTTTTCGGAAGAATGGTGTAATCTTTCAGGAGTTGGGATGCCGCGGCAAACATGGGGGATACGGGTAACGTCTGAATTCTTTAGCACATTGGGTGTGACCCCGGCGATGGGACGCCTGTTTTCTTCGGAGGAGTATACCGCAGGCAGAGCAAATATTGTGCTGTTAAGTGATGGATTATGGCGTGAGCATTTTGGAGGACGTCCTGATGTTCTCGGCAAAGGCTTTCTTCTTGATGGGAAGGTGGTCACCATCTGCGGTGTGATGCCGCCGAGTTTTAGTTATCCCCGCCGTTACGCCAGCTACTGGGCACCTTTCGTGCCGACGGCCGAGCAGATCAGTGATACCAACGATCGCTTTCTCAATGTGCTCGGCCGCATGCAGTCCGGTGTCTCCGTCGAGCAACTGGGACAGCGGTTGCAGCAGTTGTCCCGGGGCTATGCCGAACAACAGGGCAGTGTTGCTGCGGACTCCATCACATTCGTCGCAAGATCGCTGCTCAAGGAACGTCTCGGTGGAGCGGGTCGCATTTTGTGGATTTTGTTTGGTGCTGTAAGTTGCGTGACCTTAATTGGGTCGGCGAATCTGGTGAACCTCTACCTGACTCGTCTCGGCAAACGCCATAAAGAACTTGTCGTTCGCATGGCACTCGGCGCCACGATTCGAAATATTCTCTGTCAATGGTTAACGGAGTCATGCATGCTCTCTTTGATCGCAGGCTTGGTGGGTATCACATTCTCAGTATGGTTCATCCGTTTGCTGAAGATATGTGCGCCCTACGGACTGCCGCGGGCCGAGGAGATTGCTGTTGATCCGGTGATTGTGGGATACGGTTTCGTGGTATCGTTGCTCGTGGGCATGGGGATGTCGGTCGTTCCTCTTGTACAAGTTTTCAGAAAGAGTCAGAATGCCGATGTCCTCAGGAATCGGGAAAGCGATGGCTATCCGGCACAGCCACAGAGGCGATTCTGGCTGGTCGCGACGCAGACGACCATCGCAACGCTCTTACTGATTAACGCAGGATTGCTCTGGAATAGTTTCCGTACAGTCATGCGTATTGACCCCGGGTTTTCCCCGGCTCGTCTTTTGACTGCGCGCATTGCTTTATCAAGCAGGGCCTATGATGATGAAAATGCCCTAAGAAGCTTTTACCGCCGGTTAACGGAACGTGTGGAAGCTTTGCCGGAAGTGAGTGGGGTGGCCATGGTTAATGCACTGCCCTTGAGCGGAATCAATTTCAATCGTCCCTTCAGTATTGAGAATCTTGACACTGCTGACGAACTTCTTGAAGGTGACTCTCTACAGGCTAACTATACCTCCGTCAGTACGAACTACTTTCAATTGATGGGCATTTCGATCCTTGCAGGACGTACATTTGAGCCAATTGATGAGGAAGGTGCCCCCGTCGTCATTGTCAATAAATCTCTGGCAAAGCGTTTCTTTCCGGAAGGACAGGCGGTTGGTCAGCGCATAAAGCTGGGCCCCGGACAATGGCGGCCCTGGATGACCATTGTGGGGGTTAGCGAAGACATCAAAGATACTGGACGCGAGGCTCCCTATGAGCCTACGTTCTATGTGCCTTATCAGCATAAAGAGTTCTTCACTTATACCATACGGGGAATGTTCTTGATTGCTAAGATCAACGCCCCGGCAGAATCGGTGATCAATCGCCTACGAAGCGAACTGAATGCGTTGGATCCGTCATTGCCGCTGGCCAACATCGAAACCATGGATGCTCGTCTGCATGAAGATACCGCCAGTCGCCGCTACCATTCGACCTTGATGGGTCTGTTTGCCGCATTGGCTCTGACACTTGCCGTGATCGGTATCTTTGGGGTTCTCTCATGCGTTGTCTCCGACCGTCGGCGTGAAATTGGTGTGCGTATGGCACTTGGATCTAATCGTATCGAGCTTTTTCGACTTATATTGAAGCAGGGGCTGAAGCCTGTATTGGCTGGAGTCTTTTGCGGATGGGTGCTGGCCTGGGCGTCCCAGAATCTCCTGGCGGGATTTCTCTTCGGTATTTCACCGCATGATCCGGTGACATTTATTTCGGTCGGTTTGCTCTTTCTAATGACCGCAACCCTGGCCTGTCTGCTTCCTGCCTATCGCGCCGCAATGGTCGATCCCATGGAAGCGCTGAGGTACGAGTGAGATAAAAAAACAGAAAATAAAATACAATGTTATAGAAGGAATTATAGATGAGCACTTTTTTCAACGACATCAAATACAGTATCAGACAATTGCGAAAAAACCCCGGCTTCACTGTTGTGGCGGTGTTGACCTTGGCCTTGGGAATTGGTGCAAATACCGCCATTTTTAGCGTCGTCAATAGTGTCCTGCTCAAGCCACTGCCCTATCCCGAACCCTGCCAACTGGTGCAGTTGGGCATAGACCGGTCGGGCAAGGCCGGCACCTTCATTGGCAGCGCCACGTTCGTTGAAGTCAAAGCCCAGAGACGGTCGCTGGCGCGCATCGCCGCCTACAGTAGCGGCGACATGACTCTCACAGGGGCCGGACAGGCGGAACGAATCGTGTGCGGCGCAGTGACGGCGGATTTCTTTCCACTGCTCGGTGTCCAACCGGCGTTGGGACGCAACTTCACCCCGGAAGAGGACACACCCAATGGTCCGAAGTCGGTCATTCTCGGACACGGCCTCTGGCAGAGTCGGTTCGGCGGCGACCCGGACGTGCTGGGCCGGACGATCGCGTTGAATCAGCAACGCTACGCCGTTGTGGGCATTCTTCCGGCGCGCTTTCAATATCCGGAAAGATTTCAACTTTGGACTCCGCTGGCGCTTGGTGAAACGGGTGCAGGAGGAGGGGGAACCTTTGCGAAGTATGGTGAAGGCATGTGGCTTCTGAAAGCCATTGCTCGGTTGAAACCCGGCGTGACGCTCCGACAGGCGCAAACCGAGTTGCGAACAATCGCGCAGCGTATTCAGCCAAGGGGACCGACGGCGACTCGGGGCGGCGACGGCGAGGGTGTTTTGACCCTGATCGGCCTGCACGAGCAGGTCGTCGGCGATGTGAAGGGGCCGTTGCTCGTATTGCTGGGCGCGGTCGCGTTTGTCCTACTCATCGCCTGCGCGAACATGGCCAACCTCCTGCTCGCGCGCGCGGCCTCGCGTCAACGGGAGATGGCCGTCCGTGCCGCGCTCGGAGCCGGACGGCTGCGGGTTGCCCGCCTGTTGCTCACGGAGAGTGTGCTGCTTTCCCTGGCCGGCGGCGGTTTGGGTTTGTTGCTGGCGTTCTGGGGCGTCCGGGCGCTGGGGCAGTGGAGCGACGTCAGCCTGCGGGCGATGCAGGGGATTGGCATGGATGCCTGGGTGCTGGCGTTCACGCTCGGCGTGTCGGTGATCACCGGCTTGGCATTCGGACTCGCGCCGGCAGTTCGAGCCTGGCGCACAGACGTCAACGCCACGCTCAAAGAGGAAAGCCGCGGCGACACGGGCGGGCAGCGCAACAGGCTCCGGCAATTCCTGGTCGTCTCGGAGGTGGCGCTGGCGCTCGTGCTGCTTGTCGCTGCCGGGCTGTTAATCAAGAGCTTCTCGCGGTTGCTCGACGTCAATCCTGGCTTCCGGACCGGGGGTGTGTTGACGTTCCAAGTAACTATGACAGGGGAGAGCTCCTCGCCCCAGAAAGTCAACTTTATTAAACAGATCGTCGAGCGGTTGAAGGCGCTGCCCGGTGTGCAGGCGGCCGCCGCTACGGACTCCCTGCCGCTCACTCAGTTTAACCGCATAACGGTGGTGGATATCGAGGGCCGGCCACCGATCGACTTGAGCCGGGCTCAACCGGGCGATGTGACGCCGGTTTCGAGGCCGACGGTTACCCTCGGTTACTTCAACGCGATGGGTATTCCGGTGAGGAATGGACGGGCGTTCACTTCACAGGATGCGCGCCACTCCGCGGGAGTGGTAATCGTCAACGAGGCGTTTGAGAAACATCACTTCCCAGGTCAAAGCGCGATCGGCAAACGAATCCGCTTGATGGCAGGGCGTGCGGAGGCGCGCTGGCAGACGGTCGTGGGGGTCGTAAGCGATGTGCGGCAAAGCGGATTGGTCGGCGACGTCACCCTGGAGGTGTACAGCCCGGAGCTGGAAGACGCGGGGGGTGAGTTGAGCTTCGTCCTGCGCATTGCCGGTGAACCGGCCCATCTGATCTCTGCCGTGCGGGCGGCGGTGGCGGAGGTGGAACCGAACCAGCCGCTCCACAACGTGATGACGATGGAGCAGCGGCTGGCGAACACCACGACCTCGCGGCGACTGAACACGGCCTTGCTGGGCAGCTTTGCGGCAGTGGCGCTGCTGCTCGCCGTTGTGGGCATCTACGGTGTGACGTCGTATGCGGTGACGCAACGCCGGCGCGAGATCGGCGTGCGCATGGCTTTGGGCGCGCAAAAGAGCCATGTGCTGGGCCTCGTGGTCAGCCATGGACTGCGACTTACCCTGGCTGGGGTCGTGATCGGACTGCTCGGGGCCTTTGCCCTGACGCGCTATTTGTCGAGCCTGCTTTACTCCGTGAAAGCGACCGATCCGGTGACCTTTTTGGGCGTCGCAGTGGCGCTGACGGGGGTGGCTATGCTCGCCTGCTGGATTCCCGCCCGAAGAGCGGCAAAGATTGATCCCATGGAGGCGCTGAGATATGAATAACAAATTTTAATGAAAGGAAACAATGAGCACTTTAATCAATGACATCAGGCATGGTATTAGAAAACTCTGGAAAAATCCCATTTTCACGGCCGTGGCCGTGTTGACCCTGGCCTTGGGGATTGGTGCAAATACCGCGATCTTTAGTCTGATGAATGCAGTGAAAATTCGTTCGCTGCCGGTCAGTCACCCCGAGCAATTGCACAACCTGAAATGGGTGGGCGATAGCACTCGGGGCTGGGTCCGCAACAGCTATGTCAAGCAACTACCCAACAACCAATGGAGCTCGGACGCCTTTTCTCAAGAAAATTACTGCAACATGCGTGACCATGCCACAAATGTGTCTGACGTCATGGCCATGGGACGCGTCTGGGGTATGGTGGTCCGAACTGAGCAACACATGGTCAAAGCTGAAGGCATGCTGGTCTCGGGCAATTGTTTCCAGGGCTGGGGATTAAAACCGCAGCTGGGCCGGCTCATCGAGCCGGATCACGACCGTCAAGACGCCGAAGCAGTCACGGTCATCTCCTACGACTGCTGGAAGAGCCACTTTTATCAAGCCCGTGACATCGTGGGACAAATCGTGGTCTTGAATGGAGCAAGCTTCACTGTGATCGGAGTGTTACCCCAGGACTTTCACGGTCCCTATATGGGCACGGACATCGGATTCTATATGCCTATTGCCACCCAGCCACTTGTGGCCCCGCACCACACCAAGGGTTATGAGGTTATGGTTCGGCTCAAGCCCGAGACCTCTCAAGAACAGACCCTAAGTGAGTTGAACGTCCTGTACTATCAGGCCGTATATGCCGGGGTTCCGGCCGAGAAGCAGGGCATGCTGCGTCTGGAAATGGAGGATGCCAGTCAAGGCCGCGTTCGTTACAGCCACTCTCTGGCTCGCCCCCTGCCAATCTTGATGGGCATGGTCGGAATCGTACTATTGCTGACTTGTGTGAATCTGGCCGGGCTGCTCTTGGCCCGCGGGACCGCACGCCAGCGCGACCTGTCCATCTGCCAGGCCTTGGGGGCCGGACGTTGGCGTCTGATACGACAGTTGCTGACCGAAACACTGCTGCTTGCCCTGCTATGTGCTGCCGTCGGACTCTTACTGGCTACTAACGTGAAGGTCACTCTGTCACGTTTGCTGTGGTCGTCTCACACCACCATGAACCTCAGCAACGATTGGATGGTCTTCGGTTTCACCATGGTTTTGGCCGTGGTGACCCTGTTGTTATTCGGACTGCTACCGGCTTTTTACACCACCCGCTCGGAATTCAACGCCCTGCTCAAGGATCGCAGTTCCGCAGGCAGCTCACGCATGCGCTTGGGACGCTCGCTGGTAGTCGTACAGGTGGTTCTGTCCCTGGTCCTGTTAACCGGCGCTGGCCTGCTTATGCGAACCCTGGCCAATCTTAATAATATTCCCATTGGCTTTAATTCTGAGAAGCTCTTAACCTTCTATCTCAATCCCGAGGTCTCCGGCTATGAGGGAAAATCCATAAACAATATTCATCAGCAGGTGCAATCATCCATGTTGGCCCTGCCCGGTGTGGAGTCCGTCACCAGTTCTCAGGGTCTGGCTCTGCGTCAGGGCAGCACGATCTTGTCCATGTTTGCTTTTGCCATGCTGTCCGGAAAGACAGAATCCCAGCCCTTCAGTTGCAAATACAAAAACGTGGGACCTGGCTATCTGTCCACCATGGGCATACCACTGCTGAAAGGACGCGACTTCACTGAAGGGGACAACCAGAACGCCAAGCGCGTGGTCATCCTCAACGAACATTTATCCCAGACCCTCTTTGGCGATCAAGACCCGGTAGGACGTCCCTTTCCTTTTGACGAGGATTGTCAAATCATTGGAATCTGTAGTAACTTCAAAAACGTGCATATCAAGGAAGGATATGATGCCCTTGCCCTGTTTCCCTACGACCAAAACGTGAAACAGATCACTCGACTCGGCTATAACGTGCGGACTCGTCACACAGCCCAGGCCTTGATCCCCCAAATCCTCAAGACCATCGCTGCCATCGACCGCAACCTCCTGGTGGAAGATATCAAGACGCAAAACGAGTGTATCCGTGACATGACCCGCAGTGAACGGCTCTTTGCCTCGCTGTCCTGCGGCTTCGCGGGTATCGCTGTGGGCCTGTCCTGTCTGGGACTCTACGGCCTCTTGGCCTATCAGGTGACACGACGCACCCAAGAAATCGGCATACGCATGGCCCTGGGTGCCTCGTCTCGCCAGGTCCTGCTGCCCATCCTGCGTAGCGGGCTGATCATGGTCCTCATCGGCGTAGCTCTGGGCCTGCCTGCGGTCGTGGCCACTACTCGATTGATCCGCAGCCGGCTCTGGGGCATCCAACCCCACGACCCGGTGACTATCATAGTGTCGGTTATTATATTGCTTGTGGTTGCAATTATCGCTGCCTGGATTCCCGCCCATAGAGCGGCCAGAGTCGACCCCATGCAAGCTCTAAGATATGAATAAAACAGAAAACAAAATACAAAAGGAATTATAAATGAGTATTCTGATCAACGACATTAAATTTGCGTGCCGACGCCTATGCAAAAAACCGGGTTTTACGGCTGTGGCGGTGCTGACGCTGTTGCTGGGTATCGGAGTCAATACGATTATGTTCAGTGTTGTAAATGCTTTGGCACTTCGACCGGTGAAGGTTAAAGAGCCGGAACGACTGGTGGTGTGCAAATCCGCAAGAGATTTTGGTGTTTTTATGCCAGAAGTTTTCAAAAGAATTCGGGCAGAGAATCCAATTTTTACCGATGTCATGGCTTGTTCGGTGCACGGTGATTGTGCGCTCAGGCTGGGAAATATAACAAGACCCGGCCGGCAGCTTTTCGTGTCGAGTAATTATTTTTCAGTGCTGGGCGTGACACCTGACCGAGGACGAGATTTCCTTGCTATTGAAGAAACGCCTGGCACGAACATGGTTGGTGTTCTCAGCCATAGGGCTTGGCTGCGTCTGGGTGCCGATCCCAATGCTATCGGTAAATTTGTTTATATCAACGGATTTCCCTGCCACATCGTTGGTATCACACCTGAGGGATTTTCCGGGCCCACTCTTTTAGAAGAAACAGACGTCTGGTTGTCACTGGGATCTTATGCCAATATGCTTTCAGGGACACAAAGACAATTAATCGCAAAAGATCCGAGAATGCGCGATTATTTTAATTATCCACATTTTCTAAATCTCATCGGACGGCTCAAATCTGATCTGACTTTATCAACCGCGCAGGCCCACTTCAGATCGATGGCAGGGCCGTTAATGGAATTGTTTCCTGACTTTATGCAGAAAAGAAACAAACATTGGTTTCTGCAACCTTTACCTAGATTTATCCTGAGTGAACCGGACAGTCGCTTTGCCTTACCCTATGTCTATGCACTGATCATTGGCGCAGGTCTTGCGTTGCTTTGTATCACTTGTCTGAACTTAGCTAATATGCACATTGTTCAGGGAGAGTATCGACACCGCGAAATCGCCATACGCACGGCCATGGGGGGTAGTCGTATGCGCATTGTCCAGCAGCTTTTGATTGAAGCCCTGTTGCTGGTTTTAATAGGAGGTGCCTTGGGACTCATCTTGGCCTTTTGGGGAATGACTTTGCTGAACGGCTCGGTTGCACGCCCGGCGGCATTGCAAAGTATACAATTTGTCCTCGATGCCAATGTGCTCTTGGCTGCTTTGATATCCTGTCTAGTAGCAACTCTTCTATCTGGTCTATGGCCGTCTATACACTCATCAAGGCATGACATCATGTCCAATTTGAAGAAGAGCCAGGGTGGATTATCCAATCTCACCACCAAAGGCGGCAGAGTCAGACTATCCGGTTTATCTGTAGCCGGGCAAATTGGATTGTCCGTAGTACTACTAATAGGAGCTACCTTGTTTACCCGTAGTGCGTTAAAAGCGATATTTGTGACACCTGGCTATAGCTTTGACGGTAAACTGGTCGTGGACATCGATTTTCGTGTTGAAGGTAATAAACAGGCCGAGCGACAGCAGTTATGCCAACAACTCGTTAAGCATATGCAAACTCTTCCAGAGGTCCGTGCCGCTGGTTTTTCAACCGGGATTCCTTTTGGAGATACCCTTAGTGAGGCTATTGTGAACCTAATGGATGCTGGATCAGGAACGAAGCTGCTCAATCCGGCTGATGGGATTTCCTGCACACGACAGAATGTTGCCGGTGGCTACTTCCAAGCAGTGGGACTACCCTTGTTACAGGGACGCAATTTTACGCTTGCCGAATGCATTGATGAATCCAAAGTCGCGATTGTAGATGAGCATCTGGCTTTTCAACTTAGACCGGACGGTAATGTGCTGGGATGTCTGCTTAAACAATTCAAGACAGAAGGATACAGAGAAATTGTGGGGATTGTACCGAATGTTCGTCATCATGTTATTAAGAATGAGGTCGAATCCCATGTGTATCATCCGTTGAGCGATCCGCAGGCCGTCAGTCTAATCTTACGCGTGGCGGGTCCTATTGTTGAAAACGAAAAGAACCTGCTCAAGCGAATCCGCCAGGAGATCTCCTCCGTAAATTCCCATATCGCGGTGACTTCAGTCTGTAAGCTGTCAGACCGTCACCGTAGTGGAGCCGAAATGTGGGCGGCACGTATCTTTGCAGGGCTCTTTCTCTTCTTCGGCGCTGCGGCCCTGTTTCTTGCCATCCTTGGTATTTACGGAGTCAAGGGTTACACCGTGGCGATCCGTATACCGGAATTCTGCATACGAAGGACCTTGGGCGCGACGGGTGTGAACATTGCAACGCTGGTTTTGCGGGAGGGGGTGGGTCTTATGCTTATCGGTCTGGCAATAGGTTTGATCTGCGCTTTGGCTGTATTGCATGTTTTTGGCAACCTGATTCTCAAGCATGTGCTTTGTGACATTGAACCTATTGATCCAGTCAGCATAGTTGTTGCCCTCATCTTGGTTACGCTTGCTGTGTTACTCGCGGGATATATACCGGCCCGGCGTGCGATAAAGGTCGACCCAATGGAGGTATTAAGATATGAATGAGGTATTATTATGAAAAAAAATAAAACACAAATACAAAATACTATATGGCTGTCATGGCTGCGTTTGAGGTATCTGCGAACGGTAATAATATTAATTGCTGTCATCGTCATGGCGGGATGTACCGATTCGTATTTAAGACAGGAGATAGATGATACGCTGTTAAAAGATAGGCTGGATAAAATCGATACTGTCCAGCTTAAGGAGCATTCAATCTCAGCACCGGTGACTATTGAAAAGGCCAACGAGCGAATTTCTAATCACATAGCTGAGCCGAATGAATCCAAAAAAACAATGTCATTGAACTTGGATCAGGTGCGTGCCTATGCCTTGGAGAAAAACCTGGACCTGAAAGTCGAACTCGTGGATCCGTCTATAGCGCAGCAAACCTTAAAAGCCGAACAGGCTAAGTTCGAATCTGTTTTCTCAGGATCCGCATATTATCAACGAGCAGAGACCGTTGGTACCGGCGCAGTTTCCAAAACACAGGATTATCAAATAGGTTTCAGTAAGCCTACACAAACCGGCGGTTCTGTTCAGGTGGACTTTCCTTTTGGTGATGGCAACAGCAGCCTGGCCGATGCTGCTGCCAGTGTCTCTTTTATTCAGTCTTTATTGCGCGGTGCCGGTACGAGAATTAATACAAATTCGATTCGTATTGCCGCCCATAGATGGAACGTCGTCGGCGCCAGAACCAAGCTGGCGGCTATTTATTTACTCGCAAACGCCGACGTTGCATACTGGCGGCTGTATTCTGCACGGAAGGAACTCGATGTCAGGAACGAGCAGTATAAGCTTGCACAGAATCAGCTTAATAATGCCCAAAAGAAAGTCGCTGCCGGCTCGGCCCCGAAAATAGAAATTGTACGTGCTGAGGCGGGCCTTGCCAGTCGCCTTGAAGCTGTAATTAATGCAGAAACCGCTGTTCAAAGCCGAACGCGTGACCTTCAGAGAATTATGAACAGAGACGACATACCGTTGGAAAAAAGCGTGGAAATTCTGACGCTGACCGAGCCGAATCCGCTTGGTCTGGAGCTGGACGAAAAAGACCTGACTGAAAAGGCGATATCCAATCGAATGGAAATGATTGAGCTTGAGCAGCTTCTGACAATCGACGATTTAAATGTTGAGCTTGCCGGAAACGATATTCTACCCGATCTTACTTTTAATTATTCGTATGCTGGACAAACCCAGGGCCGCAGTGTAGGATGCGCTCTGGGACATCTGACGAGTGGTACATTCGACGACCACTATATTGGGCTGTCTGCAGTTTTCCCATTGGGAAACGAAGCCTCAAAAGCCCGCCTGCGAAGTGCAAGACTAACGAAGATACAGGATTTGGCTGTGCATTACAGACTCCGGCAGAGCATTAGGCAGGATGTTTATGATGCTGTCAGTGAGCTTGATAACAACTGGCGTCGCATCCTGGCCGCCGAGCAGGGCGTTATAGCAGCGGAACGTGATTACAAAGTCGAGCAGTCACAGTTCCAGCTCGGCAGGCGTACGAGTACGGATGTCTTGTTTGCCGTTACTCATCTTGCTGATGCACAACTAAGCAAGATTCGCGCCTTGGTCGATTACGAGATTGCCCAGATAAATCTCGCGCGAGCAACAGGCACACTCTTGGGCTTTGGACAAATTTCTATTTTACCCGTGGATATTGAATGATATCTTTCGATAATTACGAGAGTGAACTTTCAGAACGTATCAGTCTGTCTGGCTAAAGAATGAAAAAAGCCAACGGTCGGATTCGAACCGACAACCACTGGTTTACAAAACCAGAGCTCTACCGTTGAGCTACGTTGGCATAAGTAATTACCTTAAAAGCCACATATCGGCATTAATCACTTGCAGTTTAAATATTTCTTCGTTTCAATTTTAGCGGAATTATAGCCGAAAATTCCCGGACAATCAAGACCAAAAATGCCGGCCGAACAAACAAAAGCCGGAGTATTTTTATTGTATTCTGAATAAAAAAGATTGAATATGTCAGTCCTTTCCTTATCGAATTGGTGTCATCAGAATATCCGGAGATATGATTCTTGTCTTGAGACAGAGATATGTCACAAGAAAAATATTGTCATTGTCGGTTATATCAATTATTGTATCGACAGCTAAATTAATGCAGCCTGTGATAAGGGACTGAATTTCATGCTAAATAACATTGATTATTTTATCGTTATCGCATATCTGATAGGATTACTTTTCCTGGGCCTGTACTTCCGGAAATTTGTTCACTCATCTACGGATTTCTTTCTCGGCGGCAGAATGCTGCCGTTCTGGGCCATTGGCATGTCGATTGTAGTCTCGGATATCGGGGCGCTCGATTTTGTGGGCGTTGCCGGCCAGGCTTATCGGCATGGAATTGCGGTGGGCAATTTCGACTGGATTGGCTCGGTGCCTGCTATGCTTCTGGCGGCGTTTGTCTTTGTTCCCTGCTTCTGGAAAAGCAAACTTTATACAATCCCCGAATATCTCGGAAGACGTTACAATGAGTCTGTTCGGATGATTGCATCGCTGACCTGGATTATATTTTTTGCTTTTAACCTGGGAGTTATTTTCTGGTCAAGTGCAGTGCTTCTCGAAGAACTAATGGGTTGGAATGAGTGGGTTTCCATAATTGCCACGGCAATAGTGGTTGGTCTGTATACGTTTTGTGGCGGCCTGACTGCGGTCGTGATGACGGACGTAGTACAGATGATTATAATGTTCGTGGGCGGCGGGGCGGTTGTATGTTTGGGTTTCTACAAGGTAGGTGGGTGGAGCGGCTTGGTCGAGAAGGTTTCGGCTATGGGATCGTCTTACGAAAATCATTTTAATTTGATTTTACCGGTCGATACCCAGACACCCTTTCCTTGGACGGGTATTCTGTTCGGGCTTACATGTGTGATGTCTATGGCCTATATGATTGGCAATCAGGCGATTGTTCAGCGTTGTTTCTCGGCAAAGAACGAGTGGCACGCCAAAGCAAGTATGATTTTCGGTGCCTTCTTAAAGATGATGATCCCGGTCCTCGTTCTCTTCCCCGGATTGATTGCGATTGTAATTCATCCGCAACTCGAAGATGGTGATGACGCATTGCCAACTTTGATTCGTACCTTGCTCCCGCCGGGCCTCAGAGGATTATTATTTGCTGCATTTCTTGCAGGTCTTATGTCGAGTATAGATTCGGTGCTGAATTCAACGGCTACACTCTGGACAAAAGACATCTATGAAAAATTTATCCGTAAAGGCGCTCCTGATGAGCATTATCTGATAGTTGGACGAGTCGCAACTGTTGCTATATTGGTTTTGGGTGTGATTACTTCTCCGGTAAGTGACTTGTTTCCTGGAATATATGTGGCGATACAAACATTTTTATCGATCTTTCAGGGGCCGATATTTTCAGTGTTGCTGCTCGGTATCTTCTGGAAAGGAACGACCCAGTGGGGCGGCTTGGCCGGTCTGGTTGGCGGAATGGTCTCGTCCGGTTTGATGTATTTATTTAAAGGTTCTTTGTTTACTATTGAGGACCCGTTCTTATATGTATCGTGGTGGTCGTTTGTTACAGGTTTTATTATTGCGGTTGTTGTCAGCCTTTTCACCCAAAGCCATCCGGTAAGCCGGCTATATGGTCTGGTTTACAAATTAAATCAGCCACAGACTGAAGGGATAGTATAGATGAAAACTATTTTGAATTTCGACTGGTTGAGGTGGCTTAGTATCGATGCCGCCAAAAATGTTTTCCTCGTTTTATTTATTGTAATAGGAATACTGGTCTGGCTGCTTCCGAAGGATTATATCTACGAGGGCCTCGAAAACCCCAGGTGGTGGCATAATCTAAAACTCTGGGCTACAGGTGTATTGGCTATGATTTTCATAACATACGTACTTTTTTAACAGGTTCTTTCGATGGATGAACATAATGAATTTAATGATAAGGATCAGGCTCAAGGCAGAATGGGACACATTAACAGGGCCTTGGGATTATTTATTTGTTTTTTCGCTGTAGTTGTTCTGATCTCGATTTTCTGGACCGAAACAGGTCCTGGTAAGATAACCAATCTTGGGGCGGGATTGATTCTTGCAGTCGTCGGATTAATTATGATTGCTAAGTCAAAATCAAAATCCTCGAGTTCGTAACATAGGTTATAACTTTACGACTTTCCCGCTTCGCGCCGATTCGTAAGCCGCGTCCACTATCCTTAAAACCGTTTGCCCTTCAGTCATACCCGAAACAGGTTTAATTCGATTCCGGACACATTCGATAAAGTGCTTCATCTGTTGGCTGTACATTACCTGGTCGCAATGTTCCTTGCGTTCGGGCATATCAGGAACTATCTTTTCTGGATTGTCACCTTGTTTCTTCTTCCAGAAGGTAGGAAACAAGCTTGCGTATCCCTCGGTGCCGAAAACCTGAGTACCGGCTTCTGGCCCGTCGGCGTGTGGATGCCACCAGCCGCTTTCGATTATTGAAACCGCTCCCGTCTCCCACGTAATCACCACGATACCGTTATCATCCACTTCATAATCACCGAACGATGTACTGATTTTTGCGTAAACTTCTTTAGGCTCGGGGTCACCTAATATATATCGCGCTGTATCGATAGCATGTACCCCCATGTCCGCAAGAGCGCCACCGCCGGCTAGTTCTTTCTCTGTAAACCAGCCCGCCGGCCCCCAGTTGACATGAATACCATATCCTTTTGTCTTGAAAATGTCACCCGGCTTTCCCGACTGAACGATGTCTCGAATATAATTTACCTCCGTATCGAACCGCCACATGTGACCGATCATAAGAATGCGTTCGTTTTTTCGTGCGCACTCGATCATTTCTGTACCCTGCAAAGCGGAAACCGCCATCGGCTTTTCAACAAACACATCTATACCGTTCTTCATGAACTCTATCGCATAAGGAGCATGAAACTTGTTCGGTGTACTGATAACAACCGCTTGAATATCCTCTCGTCCCAGCATGTCGTTGATTTGGTCGGTGACGTCGTTAATGCCGTATTTATCTGCGAATTCCTCCGCTGCCTTGCCGTCCAGACTGCACAGGACCGGCACTTCAACATCCGCTGCCTCCGCAAGACCCCGGGCGTGATAATGGGCGATATAGCCCGACCCGATTAACCCGACTCCAATAGTATCCACACGCTTTCCTTATATACTAATTCAGCTCGTCCCTGTTTTCGTATATCTTCTTGATTGCCTCGACTATCATATCCATATCGTGTTTCGGACTCATCAGGACACTGAAGTGGAAACACGCCGATTCTTCATGATGTACTCTCTGGCAAACCGGCAAATCGAATCGGGCCGGATTAATATTCTCCCAGTACTCTTCTGTAATATGATGACGCCACGGCTTCGTTAATGGTGCATACAAGGAGCATTGATTCAGCGGCTTATAACATGCCTCAACAGAAAAGCCCAGCTCCTTTGAAAGCGCCTCGCGAAACCGCTCTACCGGCAGATCCTTAAACTCGTCTTTTATATATCTGAACGAAAAATTGTAATATGCCTCGACCGTCTCCCGCTCGTCACGCCGCATAGGTTTTATCCCCGGCAGCTCCTCCAGCATCGAGTTGAGGTAAATTGCATTTTCGTCCCGATATTTGTTTTGTTCCGGGAGCCGTTTCAAAGCTTCGATTAACATCACTGCCTGAAATTCTGTTATACGATAGTTGCCCGATTGAATAAAATTTCCTTCGTCACTGTAAAAACCGTCGGTTCTCTGGTCATCCTGTTCCTTTTCAGGTCTTCGGCCGCAGTTGCGAAGGGCATCGAGCTTTTCATAAATTTCCGGGTCACTGGTTGTGAGTCCTCCGCCTTCACCCCCTGTCATAAGTTTTGTAAGCTGAAAACTGAAACTTCCAATATCGCCGATACTACCAGCCTTTTTATCCTTCCATCGTCCTCCGTGTTTATGGGCGCAATCTTCAATCACTCGAAGACCGTGTTTTTTTGCGATTTGCATAATAGCATCCATATCGGCAAAGCTGCCGTAAAGATGCACGGGAATAATGGCTTTGGTCCTCGGTGTGATGGCTTCTTCGACCCGTTTGGGATTGATACACCAGGTGTCTTCAGTGACATCGATGAGTATGGGCATGGCATTGATGTCGAGTATGACCGCCGCAGTCGCCTGCCACGTCAAGCCAGGGACAATAACTTCGTCACCCCAGCCTATACCGCACGCCTCCAGCGCCAGTTGCAGGGTCACGGTTCCGTTGGCCGCGCAAAGCGCATATTTAGTCCCTATAAACTCGGCAAAGGCCTTGTTGAACTGCTGTTCTTTCGGACCGTTGTACGACCATTGTCCGCTTTCGAGTACTTCGATTAGCTGTTTTTTCTCCCCCTCGCCCCAGACCGGCCATTTCGGCCATGGATTCGATTCGATGTCCCTTACCGGTTTTGCTCCGTTTATCGCAAGATTACTCATAAATAAGACCTTTCATAAACACCTCATCATTGAAACCTGCTTAGAAGCTGTTGCAAAACTGCTTTCATCGCGGCGGAAATTGAGTTTTGAAATAGCTTCTAATATTCTATATAATGTCTCGACGAAAATGAAATCTTTTTTGAAAGCCGGATATGAGGGCAGGCCCGGACAATTTATTTCGCACTTTTTTACAATCCTGGAAGATACGGTCTGGCGATCAGGTTCCCGCTGGCGGAGAAGATATTTCCACCTCCGATTTTAATACTAACGGCTGGTTCAACACCAGAGTACCATCAACCGTTCTCGCAAGTCTCGTCGAACTGGGACAATACAGGGACATTTATTTCGGAATGAATCTGAAAGATGTTCCGAAAGACCGCTTCGAACAGCCGTGGTGGTACCGCAATGAATTCGTTTCAAACGATAATAATGCAGATACTGTAACACTGCTTGAATTCGATGGCATCAATTATGCCGCGAATGTCTGGCTCAACGGCAGGCAAATTGCCGACAGAAAGCAGGTTTTTGGAGCATTTCGCCGGTTCAGCTTTGATATTTCTGACTTTGTCACAAAAGGCAAAAACGTCTTGGCTCTCGAAGTAGTTCCTCCTGCGCCCGGTGACTTCTCTACGGGTTTTGTTGACTGGAATCCGCCTCCGCCTGACCGCAACATGGGAATATTCCGTCCGGTCACACTACGCCATTGTAAAAATGTTTCTATCGACAATCCGTTCATACGAACGAATTTGGATACGGACGAGCTTGACCGTGCTGATATTACAGTTAGCGCAGAATTGACTAATCATTCCGACCGGTCCGTTACTGGAGTACTGACCGGTTCAATTGAATCCATAAAATTTGAAAAAAGCATTACTCTAAACGCAGGGCAGCAGAAAACAATTATCTTTACTACTGATGATTATAAAAATCTGCTAATTGACAATCCGCGATTATGGTGGCCCTGTGAAATCGGCGAGCCGAACTTATATAACCTACAGCTTGAATTTATCCGGGACACCGAAGTTTGCGATTCCTGTCATACAACTTTCGGGATACGTCGAATCGAGGATTACTTCAACGAACAGGGACATCGAGGCTATAAAATCAACGGTAAAGAAATTCTCATAAAATCCGCCGGCTGGACCGACGACTTGCTCCTGACCGATACGCCTGAAAAGCTCGAAGCCCAGATACAATATGTCAAACACATGAATCTCAATTCTATTCGCCTTGAAGGCTTTTGGGGCAAAGACCATTCTCTGTACGACTTATGTGACAGATACGGAATCCTCATGATGGTCGGCTGGTCCTGTCATTGGGAGCACGAACAGTATCTTGGAAGGCCGGTCGATAAGAGATTCGGCGGTATAACGAATCCGCAGGATATAGATTTAATTGCAAAAAGCTTCAACGACCAGCTTATCTGGCTTAGAAATCATCCGAGTATTTTCGTATGGGCGGTAGGAAGTGACAAAATTCCTCATCCGGACTTGGAGCGCAGATATATTAAAACGTTTGAAAAATATGACCCGACCCGACCTTACCTTGCCTCGACCGGTGGCGTTGGTAGTGAGCAGGCTATTATTGGAAGCAATGTAATAGTAAGTGACATAAGCGGCCCGACCGGCGTGAAAATGCTCGGCCCTTATGCTTATACCCCGCCCGTCTATTGGTATGAAGATAGAAAACGCGGTGGCGCTTACGGCTTCAATACCGAAACTGGCCCCGGAGCGCAGATACCCGTACTCGAGACCATCAAAAAAATGATTCCCCCCGGCCACCTCTGGCCTGTTGATGAGTACTGGGATTTCCATTGTGGATTAAACGAATTTGCAAATCTGGACCGATTCCGCACAGCACTTGAAAAACGCTACGGCCTGTCGGATAACGTCGAGCAGTTTGCTTACAAAGCCCAGATAATGAATTATGAGCTGATTCGTCCGATGTTCGAGGCATTTCGGGCCAATAAAGGGATTGCTACCGGCGTCGTGCAATGGATGCTCAATACCGCCTGGCCAAAAATGTATTGGCAGCTTTACGACTGGTACCTGAATCCGAACGGGGCCTTTTACGCAGCAAAGAAAGCCTGCGAACCCTTACAGTTGATATACGACTATTCTCGACGAAGCATTTTCATCGTTAATGATACGTTAGCTAACTATGAGAACCTTAATGCGGAAATACGAATCTTGGATTTGCTTTCGATTGAGATATTTAAAAGCAAGCTGATAGAATACTCTCAGCCGCAATCGTCGAAAGAAATTTTTACATTACCCGATTTTCCCGATATCACTGCGACATATTTCCTGGACTTGCAGCTTATCGAAAAGGGCGGCACAAAAATAGCTTCTAATTTCTACTGGCTCAGCACTAAACCGGATTTACTTGATTACGATGCGAAAATCGAACCCTGGAAATATTATACGCCAAGCAAACAGTTCGCCGATTTTACCTTATTAAATTCACTTCCCCCGGCAACCGTAAAAATCCGTCAGCAAAAGCAAACCGATAATAACCGGCTCGCCGTCGAACTTAAAAATGTCGGCAGTACCATCGCTTTTGGTATTACGCTCGATATTGTCGATAAGAAAACCGGAGATAATATTGTTCCCGTTTTCTGGCAGGACAATTACATCGCTCTACTGCCCGGCCGGGAAAAGATTGTAAATGTCCAGTTCGATGAAGATGTTTCGAAAATAAAACTCGACATTCGCGGCTGGAACATTGAGAATAGTGGTATCATGAATCGATAGGTTATTCTGATATTAAAAAACTTGAGGGCTTAATATTGTCTCGGAGGAGTCATTATGATTCAGCGTTGTGTCCGGATTAGTATTATTCTGTCACTTGTTTTTGTCTCCGCCGTATCGGCGCAGCGCCGGATGGAAAACCTTACGCGAGGTATTGTGGCCGTCAAGCAGACCGATAACAGCGTTTATGTCGGCTGGCGATTATTCGGAACCGACCCGCAGACAATCGCTTTTAATCTATATAGAATCAGCGGAACCGCCGAACCGGTCAAAGTTAATGATACACCGGTTACAGAGGCCACGAATTATGTGGATCGAAACGCTGACACTAATCAGTCACTACGGTACTTTGTCCGGCCGGTATTGAATGGGGATGAGCTTGCTCCGTCAAAAACTGTTTCCGCTTGGGACGACAATTACCTCGAAATTCCGATCCAGACCGTCTCAGGATACCGCCCCGGGGATGCCTCTGTTGCCGACTTGGATGGCGATGGTGAATACGAAATTATACTCCATCAAACATCTCGAGGACAGGATAACGCCTTTGCCGGCATCACCGGAACGCCCGTCTTCGATGCCTACGAGCTGGACGGTACGCTTATGTGGCGCATAGATCTGGGAATCAATATCCGCGAAGGCGAGCATTACACACAGTTCATGGTGTATGACCTGGATGGTGACGGCAGGGCCGAGATGGCTTGCAAGACCGCCGACGGAACAATGGATGGAACAGGAAAAATAATCGGTGATAAGGATAAGGACTGGCGAACCTTCAAGGAAGGCGACCGGACTCACGGGCGTATTCTCGATGGCCCGGAATATTTCACAATATTCGACGGCCTGACCGGAAAGGCGTTGAAAACCGTCGATTATATACCCGGCCGTGACCCGATCGATGGCTGGGGTGGTATCGGAGGAAACGGCGGCAATGACAGTTTCGGAAATCGCTGTGACCGTTTTCTCGCCTGTGTTGCATATCTGGATGGCCGGCGGCCCAGCGTGGTGATGTGCCGGGGCGTCTATGGCCGTATCGTCATGGCTGCATGGGATTGGCGCGATGGACAATTGACAAGTCGCTGGGTCTTCGATTCCGGCATCAGCTATCCGCCGTTTGAAGATGCCTCGCCTTACTCGGGCATGGGTGGTCACTCGCTTTCAGTGGCCGACGTGGACGATGATGGAAAAGACGAGATTGTCTATCATTCGATGGTTGTCGACGACAATGGACAGGGACTTTACTCAACCGGATTGCGGCACGGTGACTCGATGCACATCAGCGATATGTATCCCGACCGTCCCGGCTTGGAGGTTTTCACAATCCACGAAAATGAGGACTACACCGTTCGGTTCAAAACACCCGGCGCAGCTATGCGTGATGTGCGCACAGGCGAAATACTATGGAAACACAGCCCCGGTATCGACGTTGGTAGTGGTATGGCCGCTGACATTGACCCGCGGCATCGTGGCTATGAGGCATGGGGAGGACCGGGAGGCCTCCGGGACTCACAGGGTAATGAGATAGGCCCGAAGCCTCGATCGAGTAGCTTTGCTATCTGGTGGGACGCCGACCCGCTCCGTGAGTTGCTCTCGTTTTCGACCGTCAAAAAATGGAATTGGCAGACGGGTACCGAAGAAACGCTTTTCAGAACTTCAGCTCGTGGCGGTGGACGCGGCCCTAACATAATGGGTGACTTCATAGGCGACTGGCGCGAAGAATTGCTGATGACTGCTTCGGATGGCAAGGCACTACGCCTTTACACAACGACAATCCCGACCGAACACCGAATCTACACTCTGATGCACGACCCACAATATCGCCTCGCAATAGCCTGGCAGAATGTGGTCTATAATAAACCGCCGCATCCGGGATTTTTCCTCGGTGACTCAATGGCCCCGCCCCCGTGCCCCGATATCTGTCTGATCGGAAAAGGCGAAGCTATCGCCGGCCTTAAAAGTGATTGATACCGGATTACGGGGCCTTTTTGTTTTCAAATAATTGCTTAATCTTTTGCCTTAAAGTCACATACCCTGTAAAGCTCGTCAATGGATGTTATCCCCTGAGCTACTTTTATAAGGCCGTCGACCATCATTGAATTGATTTCAATCTTCCGGAAATGATCTCGTAACTGCTGTTGGTGTATGCCGTCTGTTATTAAATGAGCGGTATCGGGATCAATCTTTGCAATCTCGAAAATTGCAACCAGACCCTGATAACCGTAAGAATTGCAGGCTTTACAGCCTTTGGCATCGAAAATCTTTTCGGGGGCCTCTAAATTCGCCTCGATAAAAAGCTCCTTCTCTTCTTTAGACGGAGTTCGTTCTTCCGCACACTTCTGGCACAACCTTCTCATGAGGTTTTGGGCGACAATTAATTTAACCGAGCCGCCGATTATATAATATGGTACACCGAGATAATGCAGCGCATCGACTGTCCCTGCTGCATCTTTTGCGTGAATAGTGGCCAAAACCAATTTTCCGGAAAGGGCTGCTCTGGAAGTTACAATAGCTGAATCCCTGTCCCTGATTTCGCCAACCATAACAAGATCGGGATCCATCCTCAGAATTGTTTGCAGACCTTGATACATTGTAAGGCCATGTCGCTCATCTGCTTCGATCTGTTGAGCATAAGGCAGGTTAAATTCGACTGGATCTTCTATCGAAAAGGCCATTTTTGTTCGCAGGTCCGTCAAAGATGCGAACGAATACATCGTTGAGGTTTTTCCTGAACCGGTAGCACCGGAAATTAAAATAAGACCGTTCATCGAATTGATGGCGCTGGAAATACTCTCTAAATCTTCTTCGGAAAATCCCAGTTTGGATGTACTCCATCCTTCCTGTGGAAAACTTAATATTCTCATATGCGCTGATTCCGCGTTTTTACCGGCCGGTACGACCGTAACACGAATGTCACGGAGTATGTCTTCGTCCGGCCATTTGATTTGACCCTCTTGAGGTATAAAGGACTTTGTGGCGTTCAGTTTGGCTGCGGTTTTTACTTGATTCATTAATTGCCTGCCCTCGTTTTCAGACAGAAGCCGTTTTTCATGGATAATCCCATCTACGCGATATAGGATAAGAATACCCCTGTCCACTGCGTTAAGATGGATATCTGTGGCATTTTCATAAATAGCATTCCAGACAATCGAATTGAAAGGATCAGGTTGTGGTGCGTTAAGGGGTACTATTTCGTTTTTCTTTTTTGTTTTTGATATTTCTATGGATTTGGCCATGATAGTCGAGCTCCTTTTTTAGCTTACTGAACTGCATGATGTTTCTGATAATCTTTCCTGTGCGGATTTTATTGGAAAATCGTCTTTAAGTCGAGCGGAATCTCAAATTACTCACGGCCGGGCCGTTCTGCGTACGATTACCTGATATTGTAGTTCATAAGTAATATTTATTGAACAGGCAGCGGCCTGCGGTAACGGATTGCTCGGTTGAACTGGATATGTTATTATTCTTGGGAAAAGGAACCTGGTTTATAAAATGAGAGTGTTCATTAAAACTATCGTAGTTTTTGTATGGTTTCCGGGACTACTAATAACAGAAGCATCCTGTCAAAGAATGGCAATTCCACAGCGCCCTCAGATGCTGGAGCTTAAGGGTGACTTGCGTGTACACGATCCGGTTATGATACGTCAGGGGCAGGTCTTTTATGTATTCTCGACCGGCGGCAGACGGCGCGGGGGTATTCTTCCTGTTCGCTGTTCCAAAGACCTCTATAACTGGAAATATTGTGAAGCGGTTTTTTATAAACTCCCTGATTGGGCATCGAGAGAGATTCCCGGTACGCGCGGTGCCTGGGCGCCGGATATATCTTTTTTCAACGGTAAATACCATCTCTACTATTCGGTTTCAACCTTCGGCAAAAACAACTCCGCCATTGGTCTTGTGACTAATCGTACCCTCGATCCCAACAGTACCGATTATAAATGGCAGGATCAGGGAATGGTCGTACGTTCGCTTTCAGGCCGTGACAACTTTAATGCCATAGACGGCAATCTCGTGTTGGAAGACCCGGACAAAGCATGGTTGTGTTGGGGTAGTTTCTGGGGTGGTATAAAGATGAGACGTATTGATAGAAGCACCGGCAAGCTCTCCGATTTGGATACGACATTATACTCTCTTGCGAGTCGGCCCCACACCGGTTCGGCTCAAAAGCCTGCTGTAAAGGATGCCGTTGAAGCGCCGTTTATCATTAAGCATAAAGGCTTCTGGTACTTGTTTGTTTCCTTTGACCTCTGTTGTCGTGGAGTTGACAGTACATATAAAATTATGGTCGGCCGCTCACGTAAAGTTACTGGGCCTTATCGGGATCGCGAAAATAATCTTTTGACCGATGGTGGAGGCTCGCTGGTCCTGCAGGCTACAACACCGAACTGGCGGGGCCCCGGCCACTGCGCAATAGTACAGGACCTCAGTGGTGACTATCTGGTCTTTCATGCCTATCATGGAATAACCGGACAGTCGGAATTGAAAATTTCGACTATCCTTTTGTAATGCTTCAGTCGGAATTGGACATTTCCTGAATTTGAGTTAGTATGTAAATCAAAGAAAGGAAATGAACAATG
>JAFGPJ010000011.1 GCA_016936275.1 Sedimentisphaerales bacterium | reverse complement strand
TGCCATAAGGATATTACGGTTTTCGTAGAGGACGGTGACTGGTACCTCAACATCAAAAACAAGTGCAAACACCTCTCGGAAAAGGATTACCGCTGTCGGATTTATGATAAAAGGCCGAGAATTTGCCGCCAATACCGTCACTCGGATTGTGATTTCGTCGAGGGCGAATACGATTACGAGCTGCATTTTACCAACGACAAACAAATGGAAGAATACATAAGAATCAAATTCGACAACAACGTCATCGAGAAGAAAAAGGCAAAGAAGAAGAAAAAGAGAAAGCAATGAAAATACCGCCTGTAAAGGGAACAAGGGATTTTTATCCGCCGGATATGGCGGTTCGCAATTTTATCGTGGACGGCTGGAAAAAAGTGTCGCTGCGGAACGGCTTCGAGGAATATGACGGGCCGATTTTCGAGTATCTGAAAATGTACCAGATAAAAAGCGGCGACGAAATCGTCGAGCAGCTTTTCTCGCTGACCGACCGCGGCGGCAGGGAACTGGCCTTAAGACCCGAAATCACACCGACGCTGGCGCGAATGGTCAACCAGCAGATAAATTCCCTGCCGAAACCGATAAAATGGTTCTCCGTCCCGAGATTGCTCCGAGCCGAACGCCCGCAGAAAGGCCGGCTTCGCGAGTTCTTCCAGTGGAACATCGATATCATAGGCATTGATCAGCCGCTTGCCGACGCCGAAATTATATTCACTACCATAGATTATCTCAGAGACCTCGGGCTAACTCCGCAGGATGTCAAAGCAAAAATTTCAAGCCGAAAACTATTGGCAGCGGTTCTAAAAAGCTACGGTATATCGTACGAAAAACTCGAATCTCTTTATGTGGTTCTTGATAAAAAAACCAAACTTCCCGCCGAAACGTTCGAGCAAATGCTTGCGGAACAGGTACCAAACAAAGACACACTTGCAAAAATATCCTCATTTATGCAAATTAACTCGATACATGAGCTTAAAGGATTAATGAAGGACGGATCTGAAGAACTCGCGGCATATAAAGAAATAGCGAAAGTTCTATACACCTTAAAAATAATGGGAGTGGGTGACTTTTGTGTTTATGATCCGAGTATCGTTCGAGGATTGGCCTACTACACGGGTATCGTGTTCGAAGTGCATGATGCTAGCAGCGACCTGCGGGCAATCTGTGGCGGCGGTAGATATGACAATCTACTTCGCGACTTCGGTGGACCGGTAATTTCAGCTACCGGAATGGGAATGGGCGATTGTGTATTGGAAATATTAATAAAAGAAAAAGGGCTGCTGGATAAACAAGTTCCGAAGAGGCATATCGAATATTTCGTTATTAGTCTCGGTATAGATGAGCAAGCAGACGAAGAAGTATACCGAATTATTGCAAGGCTACGTTCGATGGGACATTCGGCCAATTTCAGTTATAAAACAGCAGGTCTTTCAAAACAGTTGAAAGAAGCATCAGCCCAAAATGCCAAGGAGTGCATCATCATCGGTGATGAGTTCAAAGATAATAAACTTGTCATCAAGAACATGGCAACCGGTGAGCAGAAACTTGTGAATTATGATGAATTTCTGTCCGGATTAGAATCCGGTTAAGGGAATTTAGATAGCATTGTAAAGGGAAGAAAAATGAGATTTTGCAGATTAGGCTTGACAATTTTGTGTATGTCAATTTTATGCTGGCCCGCTTCGCAGCTCCGTGCCCAAATGAGGCAGAGTATTATATCTCCGGAAGTTCATCAGGATCGCCGTGTGACATTCCGGCTAAGAGCGCCGCAAGCTAAGCAGGTCGAGGTTGAGGCCGGTTTCGTACAGGGCAATCAGTCCATGAAAAAAGACGAGAATGGGCTGTGGAGCATAACTTTAGGGCCGGTCAAGCCGGACATCTATGAATATGTTTTCAACGTGGACGGCCTGCCGGTCGTTGACCCGTCAAATTCCTGGCTCAAGGTCTGGCTGCAGAATTCCAGGAACCTTGTAGAGATACCCGGCAACGGGCCGATGTTCTATGAAGAACAGCAGGTCCCTCACGGCACGCTGCACATTCATAAATACCAGTCTAAATCGCTCGGTGTCCCGCGGCAGCTTTATTTGTACACGCCGCCCGGCTACGAGACAAACCAGAAGACCAGGTATCCCGCGCTGTATCTGTTTCATGGATTCGGGGACACAGAAGATGCATGGACAGGGATCGGACGGGCCAATCTTATCATGGACAATCTAATCGCCGGGAATAAGACTAAGCCGTTCATAATCGTGATGCCTTATGGCCATACACCTTCGTCCCCACCGGTCATGCGAAGCATAGGCAGATATGAGGCGTTTGAGAAGGACATGATTGAGGATGTCATCCCATACGTGCAGAAGTGCTATCGAGTCAGTTCTGAGCAGAAAGACCGTGCTATAGCGGGTCTTTCAATGGGCGGCGGCCAGTCGCTTACGATAGGTCTTGGCAATCTTGACTTGTTCGGCTGGGTCGGTGCGTTTAGCTCCGCCATCCCGGAGCAGCAGAATCTCGATAAGCTGCTTGCCGGGCCTGAATCGATAAACGAAAAACTCAAGCTGTTATGGATAGGCTGCGGCAGAAAAGACTTCCTTTTCGAGGCGAATCATAAATTTCTTGAACGGCTTAAAGCCGAGAAAATAAAACACACCAGCAACATTACCGACGGCGCCCACGAGTGGCGAATCTGGCGGAATTACCTTAACGAGCTTGCACCGCTGTTGTTCAAACAGGATCAGTGATCTTTTAGTCTGAGCTTTTGGAATGAAGGATTTCCTTCCAAATCATTACGAGCGGGCTTTCGAGAACTGGCTTATAGATAATCGAATCGAGTACGAATCGGTCGATGAGCATAAAAGAACAGCCTTCGGACATTCCGACATTAAGAGCTTCGATTTTTTACTATACCCTCCCGGCAGGCCAATCGTCATCGCCGAGGTTAAGGGCAGAAAGTTCAAGGGTACCAGCCTGGTCAAACTTGCTGGCTTTGAATGCTGGGCCACAATCGGAGATGTCGAAGGCCTGACAAGGTGGCAGCAGATCTTTGGCGAGGGCCATCAAGCAGCATTTGTTTTTGCCTATAAAATGGAGAACATCGACGTCGATTTTGACGGCAGGGATTATTTCGATTTCGACTTGAACAAATATCTGTTTTTTTGCGTCAAGCTGGACGATTACCGCAAGTTCATGAAACGCCGCAGCTCGAAATGGCAAACGGTCACATTGCCCGCCGAGAAGTTCCGCGACTGTGCCGTACATATCAGAGATTTTCTGCTTTGATATCGCACTCCGGTTCCTGACAGTTTTGTGCCGCTCGTAGAACACTGCGGCATGAAATATGAGAATACAGGTTTGGCCTTATCCCCCGATCAGGGACAAGATCATGTCGGCGAGCCTCACATATGCGTTACCCCAAGCATCCTGGCGAAAAAATTGTGTCGGCGCATCGGGATAACCGATGAACGGACGAAGGACCCAGGCCATCTGAATTCCCACAAATGCGTAAATGACCAGCCACGCCCGCATCAATGTACGATGTCGCCGATTTCGCCGGATGAGTGGCTCGTAGAATCGCCGAAGCAGCCACTGAACTGTGATACTGGCGCTGCCGAACATTACTGTATTGAATAGAATCGCACCCCGGTAATTCGAAAAAGATACGTACCATAATACGGTGAAAGGTGCGAAAGACGCCAGAACAATAGTCAGTCCCGCCTGAGTCGCCAGCAAAGCCCGAAAAGAGTATGAAAAGTCCGATCGCAATCCAAAAAGTGTATTAACCACAAAAAAACTCGGCAGACTCAAAGCAAACGTGCCAATCAGTAGAAACGGCACCTTGACAGCAGAAAAAACCACCTGCCAGAAGCGCTCACCGAATACTCCGCCGAAACTACCCATTACCGCTCCGTACAAAATTCCAAACACGGCTATCAGCAGCCCTAACTGGAGCAGCTTCTTTGCTGTGTGATCATCCTCGACGGCCCACGGTCTTGCCCGCAATACATATCCGGCTTGAAGTAGCATCGTCCTTGCACCCCGCTATATAGAACTAAACCGATACACTTTGTTACGATGAAAACAGGTTAGCCAATGCCTGCAATACTGCTATAAAGAAATTGCTATCACGTTCACGAAACCACTCAAACGGCGCCGTTGGGCATCCGATGAACGGACGAAGCACCCAGCTCATCTGGGCTCCTACGAGTGCAAAGACAATCGTCCATACCCTGAAAACACTCTTTGCCTTGCGGGTCGTAACCTTGCCCATACGGTCAAGAGCACCTGTCGGCTCGATTTTTTTATCTTTTGCTTCTTCGCCCTTGCTATTTTTCAGACCCGCCTCAAAATTGGAGATTTCGATGTCTTCCTGCACAATAACCAAACGGTCTAACGTGCGTAAAAGAAATCCAAGCCCCAGCACACCTGCCACAGTGCTTGTGCCCACATTCAACAACACCATGAATGGATAACTCTTCGTACTCAAGGCGAAAAAAACAACGATCGGTCCTAATGATGCCAGCACCGCCAGCATCACGCCTAACGCAGCAATCAGAAGGCGAAGAGCCGAGATTACAGACAGCCGCGTCCCAATGAGTGCGTTGAATACATATAGAGAAGGAAATGTCACTGCGAGCGTGAGAAAAAACAGCATCGGCAGCTTGATGGCACTGGCGATCATCTGCATGTATGCCTGGCCGCCTGTTCGGATCATCGCAAATGTACCCGCGCATAATCCATAGAGAACGCCGAGTAACACGATAGCGACCGATAGTCCGGCAACAGGAGTCGTGAACCGGCCTTCAGCCAGCAACGGAATCCGGGTTGCATCTCCCCGCAGAATCTTATCTAACTGCTTGAACCATTTGAGCATCTTAATCGTCTCCCAATTCGCTTCCTACAGATATATATGTATAGTAACGAAACGCACAGCCAAAAACTACACGGCGCATATACGACCATCGCTCCGCCCTCAAGTGAAAATTATAGTCTCTTTCCGGTCACATGCAAGAGCGTTTTGCATTTTTTGCCAATAGGTGTGCTGACAAGCGTGAAAGCACTCCAGCGGCAGTCGTTGCTGCTTCACCAAGGACGGGTGGATGTGCAAAAGTGGCAGGATCACAAGGGATCGATGAAGACACACCCGAATGGTAACGTTCAGACTAAATGTGACGACTGCGAATGATGGATATAACAAGCCAAATCCCTATGATGGCTGCTATTATGTAGCCGAGGACACCCATGTTCTGAAAGCTTAATAGTCCAAGCACCATTCCTTCTTGCGCAACCAAGAGACTGGACGCTACTAATAGGGCTGCGATAATCAAGGCAAAACTAATGCGATTCGAACTCTTATCTAACGTCTTCGTTAAATTCTCAAGGTGTTCGTGCTGAACACGCACCTGGAACTTGCCTTGCCGAAACTTGGTCAGGACAGCGTTTATGTCTTCAGGTAGCCTTGAAGCCAGATCACCGGCATCTTGTACGGCTCTGCGGATGTTACGAAGCACTTGCTTGGGTTCTAAATCTCGGAAACCGGACTTCTGCGCGTAGGGCTTAAGAGCTTCTATGAGTCTGAACTCGGGGTCTAACGAGGTTGCCAGTGATTCTATCGTCATCATACTTTTGAGCATCAATATGAACTGCGCCGGCGGATGCACATGGTTGTTTCGAAACAAATCGAAGGTTTGCATCGCTATCATGCCAAAGGGGACATCTTTAAGACGAAAATCATGATAATTATCGATTAACTGCTCGATATCGGTTGTCAGCTTATGGATATCGGTTTTATCCGTAAACATATTGTCGCGCTCAAAGCAACGTATAATGTACGCAGCGTCTTGGTCTACTATCGATAACACGATTTCATTAAATAACCTGCGGTCCTGAACTGATAGTCGCGCCACTTGTCCGAAGTCTATAGGAGCTAATACATTGTCGGGCAAGAGAAAGAAGTTGCCGGGATGGGGGTCAGTATGGAAAAAACCAAACTCAAACATTTGCTTGAGAACGAACTGGGCGCCGCGGTGCGCCAGCGTCCGGCAATCCAAACCACGTTCTGCGAGGGCCTGTTTGTTCGTAGATTTGATACCATCTATGTATTCCATTGTGAGGACTCCCGCAGTGCAATAGTCCTCATAAACCTTTGGGATATGTACGGTAGGGTCGTCGGCAAATAGCTTTAAGAAACGCAACTGGTTGCGTCGCTCATTGGCCAAATCGGTTTCCTTCGAAATGGCCTCGGTGAATTCGGCAACCATATCCTCCAACTCGATTGTCTCGTTTTCAAACAAGGTGATTTGCAGGACTCCCGCAAGGTCCTGAAGAATCTCACACTCGGCGCGGATAATATCGACAATGCCGGGCCGGCGTACCTTGACCGCCACATGCAAGCCATCATGCGTCACGGCGCGGTGGATTTGTGCGATGCTGCCGGCGGCAATCGGTTTCTCATCGAAACTGTCGAATATATTCTCGATTCGGCCTCCCAGTTCTCGCTGGAGTTGTGCCATAATCTTGTCTATAGGCTCCGGTGCCACTTGATCCTGCAGATGCTCTAATTCCTTGATGTATTCGGGCGGCAGCAAATCGGGACGCGTACTCAAGAGCTGCCCCAACTTGATGAAAGCCGGGCCCAACTCTTCCAAAGCCAGACGGACCCGCGCCGGCCGACTGCTTGTTGTAACCACAGGTTTGACCTGTGATGGGCCGGTTTTTTCTCCGAGTCTGAGGGACAAACGCGAGCGGAAGGCCCCCGCTACTTCTCCAAAACCATACTTGGCCAGCACGGTCATGATGTGGCGATAGCAGCGGAGGCGGTCAAAAGTACCTCTTAGATGGAGCCTCAGGGGTCCCAAGAGCTATGACTCCCTGTTTAAAAGTTTGTCTATTTTCTGCTCAAGGCTCTGGACATCGTCGCGGGTAGGCAGATTCAGGTGCTCCACGGTCTCACGGACCTGCTTGGCAATCAGGTTCTCAAGCTCCGCGCGGTTCTTGTCCGCAGCATCCATCATTGCTTTGATAAATCCGGTTCGATTTTCCTTCTCGACCTTACCTCGGCTGACATATTCATCGAAGATTTTCTCGGCCCGCTCGCGAGTCATGGAAATGGCTCCAAGACCTGCAAGCATCATTTTGTCCAATGTTTCAAACATGAATTCATCCTTTCAAATTTTCATTAGCGATTTTGTGAAATTGCTTCTCTACAGAACCATTCCTTTTATACTACAGCAAACACCGTGTCCCGGCAAGCGAAACCCTCGAATTCTTGCTGAATTAAGGATTTGCGAGAGCCATATTAGGCAATTCCCCCAATGCAACTATTGGCGGATAGGGAGGCACACACTTGGACAAAGTCCTTGTCATCGACTACTGGACTAATTAACATTTTTTATCGGCCTATGCACGATTGAGCACCCTCGACATAAGAATCGGGACTTATATCGCATTCAATGCTTGCGTTTTTCCGGCTTTTTTGGTATCTTGTCTCTATCGGAATAACAGTGCAATCAAGGAGAATAAGTCAGATATCTTAAGAAGGAGATATTGTGAAAATAACCATCATTCTGCTCGTCGTATCGACGATTCTGTTCTTCGTGGCCGGCTGCGGCCCAGGCCAGCCATTTGAGATAGAAGGCATGAATACGCCTCAATCTGAATCACCTGCACATATAGTAGCGGCCAGATAAGTCCCATTGGTCGAGAAACATGACGCGAGGCAGCAGCAGAAACAAGCGAGTTGTCTCTTTACTGCTCTAAGAATCCGTACCTAATTAAGAAATTGCTTATTACAGGTATTTTTCAGTGCCAAATAGCAAGTATTCGGGATTTTTCTTCAAAAAAAGCGCAATAAATACGGTAGTTGGGCGTCTATTTCTATATCGGTGACGACGAAACGTGACCTCGTAACGTGTTACAAACAAACGTTTTCGGCTTCATATTTTTGTGATATGTTGAAAAAAGTAAAAAAAGATCAAAACCGTAACAAAATGGTAACATTTAGCCTTCATAATCACACTTATAGGTGATTATACAAAATTTATACCGATAATCAATCTTTACACGAAAGGTTTCAGGGTGAAGAAGTCTCGTATAATTATTATCGTGATTATTGTTCTTGTAGTGGTCGCTGCCGGGATTGGAGCTGCATTTAGATTCAAAATGAAAGGCGGCAACAAATCTACAACAGTTCGCATTGAAAACGCCAAGCGAGGGGAGCTTATAGAATTTGTCAGTGCTCCCGGCGAGATTGAGCCGAAGACGCATGTGGAGATAAGCGCTAAGGTATCGGCACGGATTACTAAGCTGCCCTACGATGAAGGTGATACTGTGACTTGCGGTGATCCGAATGCGAATCCTCCTGTCCCGCCATCTATCCTGGTTCGTCTGGACGACAAAGATTTGGAAACCCGTCTGACTTCGGCAGAGGCCGGTCGTGCCGCTCAGGTTGCCCAGGCAGAAGTCGAAAAAGCAAGGATTGCCAGTCAAAAAGCGAACCTTACCGGCCTTGAAGCCTCACTAAAACAAGCCGAACGTGACTTGGAACGCCAGAAAGGACTGCTCGAATCAAAGGACATCGCTCAGGCCACATTTGATCAGGCAAAAGCCAAATACGACGAGCTCAAGTCACAGTATGAAGCTGCCAAACATACACTGGAATCGGCCCAGTTGAACCTGCAGGTGCTGAAACACAATCTTGAAGCAGCAGACGCCGGGATCGAACAGGCACGTGAGGCAATCAGCAATACGATTATCACATCACCCATCGATGGGGTTATCACCCGGCTTGAAGCCGAAGTTGGTGAGATGGTTATCATGGGAACGATGAACAATCCCGGCACCGTGATTATGGAAGTGGCGGACTTATCTACAATGCTGCTCGTTGCCCAGGTGGATGAAGCCGATGTAGGCAAACTGGCATTAGGTCAAAAAGCCACAGTCCACGTACAGGCCTTTCCGGACGAGGAATTTCACGGAGTCATAGATTCGATTGCTTTGACACATCGTATGTCGACAACGGGCACAAAGTATTTCAGAACTGAGATACTGCTTCAGGGCGACGTAAAGAAATTATATTCGGGCCTCACGGCCCATGTGGACATCGAAACCATAAAACATGAAAATGTCCTCAATATTCCGAGTCAGGCCGTGCTGGGTGTGGAAATCGACAGCCTGCCACTGGAGATACGTGATAAATCTCCCGATGTGGATAAAGCCAAGACATACGCGCCGGTGGTTTATCGCTATATCGACGGCAAGGCCGTTGTCACTCCCGTTCAGATCGGCCAGAGCAATCTGACTCACACCATAATAAAATCGGGCATAACAGAAGAAGATAAAATAGTAGTCGGGCCGTATAAGGTACTCGAGAGCATTAAGCATAACCAGTTGATACAGGATGAGCGTGAAGCAGAATCAAAGGGAAAAGGCGTTAAAGCTGCAACTACAGAAAAAACTACAAACGATACCAATGATAGCAGCCGAAGCTGATAAGCCGACAATTAAACCTCAGGGTGATAAGTCTGTTATTAAACTAAAGGATATCACACGGATTTATAAAGTCGGTGTGGAACGTATTCATGCACTGGACGGTATCAGTCTGGAGCTGAAAGAGAATGAATATGTCGCTGTAATGGGGGCATCCGGCTCGGGCAAAAGCACACTGATGAACGTATTGGGTTGTCTGGACAGGGCCACATCCGGATATTACGGCCTGGACGGGCAGGACACGACGAAATTGAGTGATGCTGCCCTGGCTCGCGTCCGTAACGAACGAATCGGATTCGTCTTTCAGTCCTTCGAGCTGCTAAGCCAGCTAACCGCGATTAAGAATGTCGAGATGCCCCTAATTTACTCCAGAAACGGCTGGCGGTCTCGGCGCAAGCGAGCCCAGTCTGTTCTTGAAAGAGTTGGATTGTCCGACCGGATAAAACACAAGCCGAACCAGCTTTCCGGCGGTGAAAAGCAGCGAGTTGCCATCGCAAGGGCGCTCGTCTGCGGACCGAGCATTCTTTTGGCGGACGAGCCGACAGGAAATCTCGACAGCAAAACAAGCGAAAGTATCATGGAGCTGTTCGACAAGCTCCACCAGGAAGGTCAAACCATTATCATAGTCACACATGAAGAGTTCGTGGCCCATCACGCCGAGCGAATCATTCACATGAAAGACGGCCGCATTTTCAGCGATATGCCAAGCAACCGGAAAAAGGCAAATGAAACCGAGATGTACCATGAAGAACAAGGACGGGCGTCATGAGATTTATAATGCGAGCGATAATAGGATTTTTTCGCCTTTTTTATCAGAGCGTCTTTCTCTCGCTAAGCCAAATCTGGGCTAACAAAACCAGGTCGATACTCACTACCATCGGCATTGTCATCGGCGTCGCATCGGTAACCGCGGTTATTGCCGCTTTGAGCGGCCTGAAAGCCAAGATTCTGACCCAGGTGGAAACCCTGGGAAGCAATACCATATTCATTCAACCTAAACGTCCTGATACGGGGCCATTGCAGCATGCACCGTGGTGGAGCATTCGATTTCTACCGGAGCAATTTGACGGCATGCTCGAACATTGTCCTTCAGTCAAGCGATTCGGTCGCCAGACCTGGGCTGGAAGCCAAACTGTCAGCTTCCGTGAAAAATCGGTGGAAAATGTAAGTATTCGCGGTATCGAACCGGACTGCCATAAAATCGAGAGTCGCCCTGTTATGTTAGGAAGGCCGCTCTCCGTTATCGATGAAATGCAGGTTCGGCAGGTCTGTCTGATCGATCCAAAGCTGCGTAACGACCTTCGCCTCGACCGTGACTGTATAGGCCAGCCAATTCTCATCGGTCATAACACATTTTATATTATCGGCGTGCTCGAACCTCGCCCCGAAAGCTTATTCGGAGGAGGTGACCAGGAACGTTCCGAGATATTTATTCCGTTTAAAACCAGCTTTAAACTACAGCGGTATCTATACATCGGAGTCCTTGCCGAAAGCAAGTCGGCCGAAGTCTCGGAAGATGCCCGGGCGGAGATAAGCTTCTTCCTGCGACGCACGCGGAACATAAAGCCCGGTGAGCCTGATAATTTTGAAGTTATGTCACTTCAAAACCTGCTGGATATGTTCAATAAAATGGCTTTGATTGTCACAATGGTGGCCAGCGGAATCGTGGGGATTTCTCTTCTGGTCGGCGGTGTGGGTATTATGAACATCATGCTCGTCACGGTATCGGAACGAACGCGGGAAATTGGGCTGCGTAAGGCCGTGGGAGCGAAAAAATCCGCAATTTTAACCCAGTTCCTGATCGAATCCGTAGTCTTATGCTTCGTCGGTGGGCTCGTCGGGATAGGTTTCGGTCAGCTACTAACCACAGGCATAGCCAATATTCCGAAAGTCGAGCTTGATATGGCGTATATTCCCCTCTGGGCGATAGGTATTTCGTTCGGTTTTTCCGGTGCGGTAGGCATATTTTTTGGAATGTTCCCGGCAATAAAAGCCGCAAGACTCGATCCTATTGAGGCTCTTAGACATGAATAAACGCACAACAAAACGAATTTTCGATTTTCGATCGCCGATTGTCGATTTCTCTCGTTCCGGATCCGGAAGGATTGACGCAGCGCATATCAAATCGCAAATCGTAAATCGCAGATCGCAAATCTGTCTTCTTCTGTCTGTCTTCTGCCTTTTAACCGGCTGTGAACAATTTTTCGGTGATGGAAATTCTTACCAAACCAGGATAGCCCCTGAAAGAACCCGACGAGTAGAAACACTTGAGCTGCAGGAGGCCAAGAAGCAGGAAAAAATCCCGACGGACGTCAATGAAGCCAGGAAAGTGCCGCCAGAAGAGCTTAAGCTGACGTTGGAAGAGTGTCGAGCACTTACGCTGGAGAACAATCTTGATCTGAAAGTACAGCTTATCAATCCCGCTCTTGCCGCCGAAAGGGTCAGCGAGCAGGAAGCCCAGTTTGAGGCGGCATTTTACTCCAATCTAACATTTTCAAAGACAGATACGCCGGTAGCCTCGTTTCTTGATGAAATTTCAGGCTCACAAGTCGATTACACCAGCACGAATCTTGGTGTTCAGGTTCCTTTGCGAACCGGCGGAACGATAAATTTTGACTTGGCCGACAGCCGTGCCAAAACAGGCTCTTTTTATTCGATATTTGATCCTTCTTATAGCTCGGACATGTCAGTTTCGATTAGTCAGCCGCTGCTTCGAGGTGCTGGTAAACGCGCTAATACCTACGCTATTCGTATAGCGGAATATGAGCGGCAGATAACCGACGCCAGAACGAAGCTGGAAGTCATACGAATTATTGCCGACGTGGATCGCGTGTACTGGCGGCTTTACGCAGCCAGAAGGGAATTGGATGTAAGGAAAAAACAGTACGAGCTTGCCGAAGCTCTATACGAACAAGCCGGTCGGTTTGTGGCTGCCGGCGATAAACCGCAAATAGAGATTATCAGAACCGAGGCCGGGGTGGCACAACAGCTTGAAGCTATTATTTTAGCTGAAAACAACGTACGCGACCGGGAACGCGACCTCAAACGAACGCTCAATAAAGCAGACCTGGACATGCAAACACCTACGGTGCTGATAGCCGCTACAGAACCGGATCCTGTCCGTTATGAGCTGGAAAAGGAAGAATTGCTGGCAACAGCTATGAACAATCGTATGGAAATGCTCGAGCTTGAGCTGCAAATTGCTGAAGATTTTGCCGCTATAGATTACATGCGAAACCAGTCGCTGCCTTTGGTTACGATGGATTACAGGTATAATGTGAACGGCCTGGGCGGTTCGAGAAACGACTCATTCGACTTGCTTTTCGACAAGAGATTCGAAGATCATCGAGTGGGGCTGCAGTTGCTGGTGCCGCTGGGAAATGAAGCCGGAAAGAGTCAGCTTCGGCAGGCCTTTTATCAGCGCAAGCAGCGTTTGGCCAGCCGGGATAGTCGCGAAGCACTTATCGAACTTGAGGTGCTGAATGCTATCGATCAGCTCGAAGCGAACTGGCAGCGCGTTTTGGCCAGCAGGCAAAGGTCGATTCTGGACGGCCGACTGTTTGATGCCGAAAAACGCCAGTTTGAGCTCGGTCTGGGGACATCTACTGAAGTGCTCGAAGCCCAGACTAATTTTGCCGACGCTCAAAGAGCCGAAATCCTGGCATTGTCCGAGTACCAGATAGCGCTTGTGGATTTGGCCTACGCCACCGGTACACTGCTCGGAGCAGCGAAAGTACGGTGGGAACCTATTGTGCTTCCGGAGAATATCCAGTAACATGTGCCTGTTTTCAATTTTGCAATACTTACGGCTTATTTTTGAAAGGGCATATCATGGAAGAACAGAACGTCACAGACAGCAGAAATGCTGACGGAAGGAATAATTCCAAAAACGCAAAAAGTAAAAAAAAAATCATCTGGATTTCAGGCATCGTCATACTGATAGTTATTTTATTGATTCTCGCATATTTCCTGCTCCCCAAACCATCAGAAATCGAATGGCTGTCTAATCAAATGATAGCCTTATATATCGCTATAGGCCTGATCGCAGCAGCAATCGGGGCATGGTTCATACTTCGCAAAACATTCAGAACAAGATTGAAAATGCAGCTGGTCATGAAACTTGATCCGGACGTCAGTGACTGGCTGATTATCTTTAACTGGACACCCAAAATACTCTATGCTCCCACCATCGTCGCGTCGATTCTTGCTTCTGTGATAATGTACTTAAACGAAATCGGCTTCTGCTTCTTCGGTTCGATTCCCGGAGTCGTCATAGGCGGCATCTGGCTGGCAATATTCTTTCTGAATTTCCTCATCGAGGAATATAGTATCAGCATCAAAATACTGATTATAACTCTGGTAAGCCTTGGCTGTTTCTTCCTCTGGCTGCACCTGCTCGGCTGGGTGGTAGGTTTCCTGAGACTTTTCAAACACCTCGCTTTGAGCGTCAACGCCACCGGCTACCTTCTCGTTGGCATAATCGGCCTTTTTACAATTCTGATTTCCTGGCTCAAGGGACTTTTCTATTACATGACAATCACGCCGAACTATATGAACCTTCAGGAAGGTCCGACCGAGTCGGGCGAGCAAATAGGCAGAGAGGATTACAACAGCCGTATCGATACGAGTGATTTCCTCGAACGGCTAATGGGCTTCGGAAGGATCATAATAACCTTCAAAGACAGAAAAAGAGAGCCTATTTCAATCCTCACATGGAGAATCCAGAAGAAGGCTCAAATGCTCGAGAAAGTGCGGGCAAAGTTCGCAATCGACTATCCGCAACAAACACAACCTAAGATATAAAATCAGATATGATACGACAAAATGATAATACCAAAAACAATAACGTTACAATGGGCAGAAAGGGATTACTCGGCGCTATTGCGATTGCCGCAATAATCGGCGCCATGATTGTATGGCTCACGGTTTTCAGAAGCGGCAAAGCAAAAGGGCAGGATGCGCCGACCTTCACAGTTAAACGAGGGCCTCTGACCATCAGCGTCGTCGAATCCGGCACAATCAAAGCGCGCGACCAGCAAATAATTAAAAACGAGGTCGAAGGCAGGACGTCTATTATCACCCTTGTTCCCGAGGGAACGCGCGTTAAAAAAGGAGACCTCCTCGTTGAGCTGGATGCCAGCTCGCTCCAGGACGGCAAAATCAACCAGGAGATTAGTGTTCAGAATACAGAGGCGGCGTATATCAACGCCAAGGAGAACCTCGCCATTGTTTCCAGTCAGGCGGCCAGTGACGTCAATCAGGCGGAGCTGAACCTCGAATTCGCCCGGCAGGACCTTAAAAAGTACGAAGAGGGCCAGTACCCAAAAGACGTCAACGAAGCGATAAAGAGGATTACCCTTGCGAAGGAGGAGCTGGAGCGTGCCGAACAAACGCTGGAGTGGTCGAACAGACTTTACGAGGAGAAATATCTATCCGAGGCCGAACGTACTGCAGATGAAATTACAGTCAAGCGAAGACAGCTGGAATATGATCTCGCAATGGCCGATCTGAAACTCCTGCAGGATTTCACGTACCCGCGGCAGATCCGACAATTACAAAGCGACGTACAACAGGCCATATCGGCCCTTGACCGAGCAAAGCGTAAAGCCGACGCCGACAAGAGACAGGCCGAGGCCGACCTGAAAGCCAAACAAGCCGAATATACCAAGCAGCAGGCAAAGCTTATAAAAATAGAGGACCAAATTCAAAAAACGGCTATCCTCGCTCCCTGTGACGGTTTGGTTGTCTATGCCACCAGCACCAAGAGCGGCCTTGCGAGCATGTTAAAAGAGCCCCTTGCTGAAGGTCAGCAGGTATTCGAGCGCCAGGAATTGATTTATCTGCCGACAGACGCATCGACAATGGCCGAAGTGAGCATACACGAAACAAGCCTGGCAAAAGTGCGGGTCGGACAGCCTGCCATCGTTACCGTTGAAACACTGCCGGACAGGAAATTCCTGGGAACAGTAGCTATAGTAGCCCCGCTTCCCGATTCAGCGGGCATATTCCTCAATCCCGACCTTAAAGTCTTCAAAACTCAAATCAATCTGGATACGAACGATGCGGCGCTTCGGCCCGGCACGACCTGCCGGGCTGAGATTATCGTCGAGCAATTTGACGATGCGATCTATGTGCCGATCCAGGCCGTGACGCGTGTCGAAAATGAAACAATCGTCTACGTGGCCAGGGGCGAATCGACGACGCCTCGCAAAGTAGAAATAGGCATGGACAATAATCGAATGATTCGGATCATCAGCGGATTAAAGGAAGGAGAAGTTGTCCTGCTCGATCCACCCTTAAAACCTTCTTCCGTTGACCAGACAACGATAAGCCAGGCGGAACCGAATGAAACGAATCAAAAAACCGACGCCATCGACCGGCAGATTCGAGAGCGTCTCGATGCTTCCCGCAAGAATGGTCTTCACGACACAAATACTGCTCCGACCGGCGCCGGCGAGCAGACGCAGACCCAGGGCTTGCCCTCTTCACCCCAGATGCAAATGCCGCCGGGAGCACCGAATTTGTCCCCGCAGCAGCAGGAGCAGATGCAGAAACGTATGCAAAAAACTATGGAAATAATGAAGAATATGTCCGAAGAGGAAAAAGAAAGACTCAAGAATATGACCATGGAAGAGAGGATGAAATTTTTCCAGGATAAATTGGGGGCTGATTAGTAAAATGACCTTCAACGGAGTCAAGATGGTCAGGAACATCAGGTCTGGCCTGGAGAATCTTCTGCTCCACAAGCTCCGGTCGTTTTTAACCATGCTCGGCGTTGTATTCGGAGTCGGCAGTGTCGTTGCCATGCTATCGGTCGGAGAAGGCGCCGGCCGGGAGGCCCTCGAACAGATCCGCAAACTCGGAAGCAATAACATTCTCATTTCTTCCGTAAAAGCGGTCGAGGATGAGGCCACCAGTGCGAATCGATCCCTGATTAACATGAGCGTTTACGGCCTGACGTACGAGGACCACTTACGGATGGCCGAGGGTTTCGAGCACGTCGAGCGGACCGCCCCTGCAAAACTGCTGCGTCAGGAAGGCCGGCTCGGCGAACGTAATCTGGAGGTCCGTGTCGTTGGGACTACACCGGAGTGGTTCGATCTGGTCAGTCGGGAGGTTCTGGCCGGACGTGTCCTTTTGTTCGTCAACGATGAAAATCCAACTCCCGCAGTTGTTCTCACAGAATATGGTGCCAGAAGGCTGCTGGCTACCAGACACAGCATAGGAGAATGGCTTCGGATCGGCGGCAACTATTTCGAGATTGT
>JAFGPJ010000010.1 GCA_016936275.1 Sedimentisphaerales bacterium | reverse complement strand
GACCTTCTGGCCTTCGTCAAGACTGGCGTAGCCGCTCATCTTGATTTCCGAATGATGAACGAATAAATCGTCGCTGGCGTCGTCCGGAGTGATAAATCCGAAACCTTTGCTTCCGTTAAACCATTTTACTGTACCTGTACTCACTATAATGCTCCTTTGGCCTTCTAAAGGCCATAAATTTTGTCTCTCTACTTTTTTAGGGAGAATATTCTTGAGAGACGTGAGAATATACTACACTGAAATCCATTATACCGCGAAAACCGACTATAGTTCAATAAAAATAAAAAAATAAATTAATACGATGCGATAAAGCTAATAAACGGCGGATTAAATGTCAAGGCGAAACGGGCTCCGTTTAGATTGGAGCCCGCTGGTTTTTCCGGTTTTTTGCTTTGGATTAGCTGGGGATGACGTTAGTCGCACACGGGCCTTTTTTGCCCTGCCCGATCTCGAACTCAACCTTTTGGCCTTCGTCAAGAGTGGCGTAACCGTCCATCTTGATTTCCGAGTGATGAACGAACAAATCTTCGCCGCCATCATCCGGAGTGATAAATCCGAAGCCTTTTTTTCCGTTAAACCATTTTACTGTACCAGTACTCACTTCTGTGCTCCTTTAGCCTTATAAAGGCCATTAATATTGCTCTCATTTGTTTAACAAAATACTACTGAGAGACGTTAAATATATTTCATAAATCACAATTATACTACGGAAGCTAATCGGAATTCAATAAAAATAAAAAAATAATTCAAGGAAGATTAAAGGCCTATATGACGGATCAAATGCTAAATTGAAACGGGCTCCGTTTTGAGCGGAGCCCGCCGGTTTTTCTGGTGCGCTGTTTTAAGTTAGCCGGGGATGACGTTCGTTGCGCAAGGGCCTTTCTTGCCCTGTCCGATTTCGAACTCAACCTTCTGGCCTTCATCAAGAGTAGCGTAGCCTTCAGTCTTGATTTCCGAGTGATGAACAAATAAATCTTCGCCGCCGGCATCTGGTGTTATAAAACCAAAGCCTTTTTTCCCATTAAACCATTTTACTGTTCCTGTACCCACTTCTGTGCTCCTTTGGCCATTTTCGGCCGTTTATTGTGTCTCTCGGTTTTCTTCATGGAGGATATTCTTGAGAGACGTAAGAATATACTTCATAGGCAATTATATTACTATAATAACCGGTTTGTCTCCAACAAAAATAAAAAAATATTATTTTTATCGAAGCAATATTATTGAATGAGAAGCAGTTGATTTTCTGATCATCCGGCAGTTCTGACAGGCTGAAATCCTACTTATTGTAGTAGAAAACGGTCTTTCTGATGCATCCGGCTGTAATTAATCTCTGCCCTGCAATCGCAAATAAGGATATCAAATACCTGGACAATTTCCTTAAAATTTGTCACCGGTGCCATTATGAGCAAACGAAAAGGCTTTACTCTAATAGAGCTTCCGGTGGTGATTGCTATTATTGCATTATTGATGGCAATTCTGCTCCAGGCTTTGAACAGGGCGCGAGAACAAGACAAGAGGGCAGCCTGTCTCCATAACTTCAAAGGTCTCGTTTTGGCCTTGTTGACGCCCGCCGACGATAATGACGGCCGGCTGGTTCAAAGATAGGCAGGCGATGGCGGATAAAGTAAAGCTCATTGTTACACCCAGACGACGTGGTGGAATCAGGTCTATATGCGTCACTACAAGGGCACGAATTTGGCCTTTGCCGAGGGACATTGCTAATCCTGGCGCTGGAAGGACCAGCGAGCGATAGATTCCGGCAACGAATCCTGGGTCATTTCAGGTGCCGACGCGGGAATAGAAAAAATCAGCCTGGGGATCTTTGGGATACGATACTTAAGGAACACAAAGAAAGATTAGTATCAATGCAAATTACAGGAGAGGATTAACTGCTTTGAGATACAAATTCGAGACTCACTTAGGTGTAATATAGGACCAGAACATATAAAATTACTCATTCTCGGAGCAAATTTGAAGCATCATCAACAATTGCAGACTTAGAGTGTCTTAGACAAAATACGTGCTCATAATTGGTCTATATAGAGAATACAATGTCGAAATACGGTGAATAACGCAATTTTAGCAGACTGCTTTTATGACGAGAAGAAATAAAACAATATTCATGTACTGCATTCTTATTCTGCTTGCCGCGGCATTAATCGAATTCAACAGGTTCATTAATCCCAAAAAGGCTTCACCTCCGGAAAAAGACTATGCAGCAAAGCTTGCCGAGTTTAGAGCCGACCTTATTCGGGCAGCTAAAGCAGACAATAAACAACAACCTGCATCGTCGAACACGGCGCGAACATCCACCGGAAGGTCTCCAAAAGCACGTCCTACGTGAAGTCGTAGATAAACAAACCATGGCGTCCGTGGCCAAACAAAGCTAAAAATAAACAGGTTGAGGGGCGAGTTTTTTTACAACTTGACTGATTGTTTCATAAGTGTAGTTTTGGGAAGAATATATGAAACTTGTCATTTCTTCGTTCGGCTCAAGGATCTGTCTGATCGCAGCGATGAATCTTCAACGGCAACCTGTCGTAAGTTCTGTTCCAATCCCATATGCCAACAGGCTCAAGGTATTAAAACGGGAGTGGGCTTTGCAAAAAAAACTCTGGCTCAAGGACCAATTTGGGTAATTCTTCATATTTTTACGTCTCCGTAAAAAATAAACGGCGAAACTGTTGCCAGGAGAATACAAAACGTGTATGATTGTAAATATGAATAATAATTTTAGATAGGAGTATACAAGTTCATATTGTATCGGGTACGATCCTACGGCAGAATTGAAAGCGAATGGATTGGCGATTAGTGCAATGATAGGAGGCAGAAAAGATGACCGTAGAAGACATCACAAACAGACTCAAACCGTATTTTTCATGGCTATCCTCAAGGCAATGGGAAGAATGGTGGCTACCGCTTATGACCTTAGCAGCTCTGGTTGCAATTCTAATAATACTGGTCCTTATATCACGGCGAAAAGTGTTGCCTAATAGAACTATGTTACGACATATCATAGGTATTAAATTAGCAGACCTCAATACAATCAGCCACCGAACCGGTCGTATTGAAAAGAGTCACTCGACTAATGTTACGGAAAATAGCGCAAATCGAAATAGGCGGATTAGCACGACAAAAGGATTCAAAATAGCAATCAAGGAGCTTAAGCAACGCCATAATGAAATCATCAAAAGCCGGCAGGCTGAGCTGCTCGGTCAGCGGGAGACTGTAAGGTTAGCGGCAGTCAAAGAACAATTTCAACACAATGTCACTGATAGTAAGCGGGACAAGCAGCACCCCATACAACAGATCTCAAAGATCGCGGCTTTTAACAAACAATTTCAATACGAAAATTCCGAACAGGGACAACCTAAGAGGGTTCCGGAAGAAAGCTCAGAGCAAGACTTAAAATCAAACAGGCAGAGTCAACCGTTTGATATTGCAGAATTAAGCGAGGTGGCAATAATCAGGCGGCAGAAACAGCGATCAGGTCTTTTTGCCGAAGACAGGGATATTAGTAAAGAATGAGCAGCTATCAGTCTGAAACTTCAATTCCTTCATATCTACAATGCCTGTGAGGGCTGCCTTGTGAAGTTCTCAGGGAAGTATTCGTACTGCAGGAAGTCGGGCTATCCTGTTTACTGGGAATTTTGTATATTTGGAGTATATGATAGAGATTCGACAAATGAGAACCGGCGACCTCCGGCTTGGATTGCGATTGTCCCGGCAGGCGGGATGGAACCAGACCGAATCCGATTGGCTTCGTTTTATGAGTATGGAGCCTGAGGGTTGTTTTGTTGCCGAGTTCAACGGATGCCCTGTCGGGACCACTGCAACTTGTATCTTTGATAAGATAGCCTGGATTGCCATGGTGCTGGTCGATAAGGAGTCGCGGGGACAGGGTGTCGGCACAAAACTTTTGAAGCATTCTCTTAATTATCTTGACGGATTGAAAATAAAGACGGTTCGTCTTGATGCCACTGATTTGGGCCGGCCTATCTACGAGAAATTGGGATTTGTGCCGGAATACGAGTTGGCTCGCTTCGAGGGTATAGCACAGCCATGTAAAAAAGAGCCGCCGGGTGGCAGCCTCAAGCGTAGCTTGGGGATGGTTATTCCCGCACCATCCCCAAAGCCTGCGGCTTTGAGGATGCCACCCTTCGCAGATATGATTGAATTTGACAGGCAGATAACAGGAACAAATCGAGCGAAAATGCTTGGCAGGCTGTTCAATGAATTTCCCCGGAACATTCGTATTCTGACGGATGGCGACAAAATAGAAGGTTTTATTACCATGCGTCCGGGAGCAAATGCAGTGCAAGTCGGCCCTTGCACGGCAACGATTAATGCCGGTTCCGCTTTGTTATCAGATGCTTTGAACAGGTGTGCAGGAAAAGCCGTATTTATCGATATGCCGACCGGCAATGTTCATGCCGTTAAAATCGGCGAGTCAAGCGGACTAAAAATTCAGCGACGTTTCATGAGAATGTGCCGGGGTGAGCGCATCAAAGACAATATCGAAGCAATCTGGGCAGGTTCAGGCCCTGAGAAAGGATGAAAATCCCGCGAGAAAAAATCGATGCAAAAAGTGAGCGTCCAGTCACTCCATCATCGTGAGCGATCATACGAGCGAAACAAGATAATAGACTATACTGGCAATAGTAACACCGATAGAAATTATCATAGCAATGTTCCAAACCACGGCTTTTGTACCGCTTGGTTTGTCTTTGCCGAGATACTTTTTGCTGTTGTTGAGGATAAAAAAGGCGATAAAAGCGATTGGCAGCATCAGGCCGCAAATTGCTGAGGTTGGTATGGCGATCCATGGCCCTATATAATTCCAAAGGACCACGCCAACTACGGCCGGCGCGGGAATAAGGCACGCCAGGCGATAACGCCATCCGCCCGGCTCTACACCGAACACCTCGCAGGCGGCAAAGCCGCAGATGAGCATATGCATAGTAATTGAGCTCAGGGCCATTCCCAGTATTCCCAGCCCAAAAACGATTCGCGAAAAGAACATGCTCAAACCGGCCGATTCGAGCATGGCTGCTGCCGTGACCGGTGAGAGTCTCGTGGATCCTGAAGCAAATTGCACAGGATCATAAATCGTGCAGCCGGTGGCGATTACCATCAGCGAGGTCGCAATGCAAAATGGCAAAAGCATGCCGGTAATCAAGTCGAACCTGGATAGGCTTCTATGTTCTTTGCCCCAGCCCCTTGCTAATAGGGTATAGGGAAATAAAAATGTGGCGTTAATCCCGGTGGCCGCACTGAATGCCGCCATTACGATTGAGACTCCCCTCGGATCCCTCGGAATATATAGCGGCAGGAAACCTTTGAACAACTTGCCCCACTGCACGCCTCCGTCAATAGCCCGTCGTGCTATCACAAGCGTGAAAGCAAGAATAATCATCCAGACGAGACCTTTAAGAATTCGTTCGTATAACCTGATACCTTTATGTCCGCTGCTGTACGTCCAGACTACTGCAGTCGATATAGTCAGAACGACCAGGCCAATCACAATCAGCACGATGGTCTGCACAGCGGATGATGAGAGCGTCCAGCCGGTTGTCGCTTTAAACATATCGTCGGTCATGCCGGCGGCTAATGCGTACTGGGGCAAATGCCAGATTACCGTCGCAAGAAGAGCGCCGATGGCCCAGCTCCAGCCGACGACCGGGTGAATATAGCGTTTCATAGCATGAAATGGGCGCACACCGGTTGACAAAGTTTGGTAAGACATTGCCGAGAACATAACGATGCCTAACACCATTGCTAACGGCTGGACCCAAAGTAATCTGTACTGCAGATACGACCCGGCGAAAAGTGAGGCCATGGCGCTGCCGCTTCCCAGCACTAATGCGCTCTGCAGCCAGCCGGGACCCGTCCTGGCGAAATACCCACGCCAACGCTGTAAGAAATTTTTGCCTTCGAGTTCTGCAAGAGCAGCTTTTTCTTTGGCAAGGATTTCCGGAGCTGATGCAGTGAACATCGGCAATCCCTTGACGGAATCGCCCTTAACGATTCGGCTCATGACAAATCCTTTATCGTTTGGCCTACGCTCGGATGACGTTTGATCGCCGACTGAATCATGATGCGGACCTTGGCATCGAGATCGTCCAGGAATTGCTTGCTGACCCTGTTTGTTGCCCATCCCTTGCGGTGTTCCTGTGCCCATCGCAGAGCGAATTTCTTGCATTGTGCCCGGTTAATAAGACTGCCGTTTGAAGCCATGTTCTCTCTTCCCTGATAAAGGCGGCCGGGATTTATGACGCTCGTAGGGTGTGCAAAATGAAGTTTTTTGCACACGCATGCCTGAGATACGCGTATGAAGGTACCCGCGTGTGCAACGAGTTGCACACCCTACCGCTCACCCTGACCATAGTTAAATGATTACACATATTTAATCCTAATGATTTCATGCTCGCAATTGTCGCCATGACCGGCACAATTGCAAGAGATTATTGAAATGTTATATTTATAATAAAAGACTATATGAATAACATTTCTTTACCTTCAGACCAGAAAGAGTACAATTTCGAGATAATCTGTTGGTTTTCTAAAAGGGTAAAAAGATGAGAAATTTCAGATGTGGCCTTTTTACAATATTAGCAGTTTTAGTGGCTTTTGTAGCCCCGGCAGGTTGTATTGCGAATTGGAATCAAAGCAGTACAACAAAATCGAATCTTATTAACATATCCGAAACCGACCAGGGCTTCAGTATTACAGATGGCGAAGAACAAGTATTATTCTATCAGCGTCAGCATAAATCCCTGGATGGAAAATACACCCGCGCCAATTACATCCATCCGCTTTACGGTCTTGACGGCGAAATCCTGACCGAGGATTTTCCTGCAGACCATCCGCATCATCGCGGTGTATTCTGGGCATGGCACCAGGTATGGCTTGGCGATAAAAAACTCGGTGATTCCTGGGCGGCACGAGATTTCTTCTGGGACGTCTATGATGCCGAAATTTTGACGATAGATTCTAAATTTCGTGCTCTGAAGCTTCATGTATACTGGAAATCGCCGCGTCTGACCGATGAAGACGGAAAGCAGCAACCATTTGTCAAAGAAACTACGACCATTCGGATTCATCGTGCTGAGAGCGACATCCGCAAGATAGATTTCCAGATTGAGCTGCTCGCATTGAAAGATAACATGCATCTGGGCGGCTCCGAAGACGCTAAAGGCTACGGCGGCTTCACGACACGAATGCCATTGCCGGACGGTCTTGCATTTACCGGCACTAACGGTAACGTTGAACCGACAAATCTGTCCGTCGAGGCCGGTCCCTGGCTGGACTTTTCAGGCAATCTCGGCACAAACAACAAAACAAGCGGTTTAGCGATACTATGTCATAAATCCTCGCCGGGCTATCCCCAGCGATGGATACTGAGAAGGAAAGACAGCGCCCAGAATCCGGTCTTTCCTGGTCGCGAGCCGGTACCATTGTCACGCGAGAAACCTATCATTTTACGCTATCGCCTGATTATCCATCGCGGTGACGTCAATCACATTGATCTGGATAAATTGCAGGCTGAGTATAACGGCTTGCCTGATCCGCTTTTCGAGAAAGAGAATATCTCAAGGCCGGAATTGTAGCGAGTAGAGATTCGCGTCCTTCATGGCGAATTTGAGGCGTATCGGCCGACCGGAAAGTAAGCTTACATCAGTCCCGTTTTCCCATGCCGAGGGATGCTCGATATAATTTCCTATCAGCTCCTTTGCATCTTTTATGCTATAGCCTGTAATTGGTTTGCTATCAGCATCCTGAATTTCAACCTTTATAAAGCCCGGGGCGGAAGTAGCAAAGTTCAACAGCAGTTTGCTGCCGGTGAACGTGAACGGTTTTGTAGCAAAACTGCCGCCTTCGTATGGTGCGTAAATTGAAGCGAAAGCATCGAGCCGCAGCGAGTATCGGCGTAGATGTGCGGTCGGCTGGGCATAATCGTGCTGGACATAGAGCGACATTTCGGCAGGGCCGGTTTGAACAACGTTCAGGGCGGGATAATTGGAGCGGGAAACCCAGTTTTGCAGACCTATGCCTGGCCGGATAAAACCCTCCATAAAAGTCCTGTCATAAATATTGCCGCTGCGGGATGTCATCAGGACGGCGTCGGAGCAGTCTTTGAAGTAGTTCGGATTGACATTCAACTGTTTTGCCTGTTCTTCGCTGAGGATTTGTCTGCCGGGCAGAAACCTCGCGGCAATCGATATGTAAATATGAGGCGCCCGGAAATACGGGTTTGTTTGGTTTGTGTAAATGTGCTCAAGCGGCGTATCGCCGAAACTCATCTGTTCCGGCTCGGTCCAGTTTAGAAAATCGGTGGATGTTGTTCTGCCGACACTGCGAAATCCGGAATAGCCCGTGCCTGTCCATGTCCGGAAGTAGCAGAGATAGCATTGTTCATTGTCGGACCAGAAGGCGACATTCTGGGAATCGAACTTCCCTTTTGTAAAGACAGGCTCATCACGGAGTTTGTTCCAGTGTATGCCGTCGGCGGAGGCGTATGCTATCAGGCCGCTTTTCTCAGTTCCCCCGAGCGCCTTGAAACGCCGGTCTTCCGGTACGCCGGGCCTCGTGTCGAGAAACGGGCTGAAATTATGATTGACCGGGGCGGTATCGGCCAGGATTACATTGTTCGATTTAGATCCTTTAATCGTAAAGAGATTGAGTTTGGGTTTGAAGATGTGAATGCCGTCTGAAGATTCGGCGTAGCAGGTGACTTCCTTGTCGCTGCCGTTTCTGCCGGCTTCCGGGAGCCCGCGGTAATAAAAGCGGTATTTGTCCTTATCATTGATTATGGTACAGTAGCCGCAGAAAGGCCCTTCCCACGGCTCGTCGAATTTCAGCACCGGCCCTTCGTCACGTGGGGGGTGCAATACCAGACGGACTCCGTCAAGACGGTCAATCAGATAAGAGTCAACGAACATCTCCCGGCGAGAATCGATGTCTATCCATTCGGGTTCCTGTGCAAAAGAACGCGTCGCCGGCATGAATTGACCTGATGACCAAAGGATGGCGATGGTTAATTGTAGAGATATATTCCTGTTCATGTCAGGCTCTGATAAAATAACTGCTACACTGTTCAAATCATGAGCTATAGTACCTGCGATTCCGAGAAAGGCAATATCCTTATGGGAATATAATTTGGTTCATTATGAACTTGAAATGGTATTGATTTTAATGCCTCATGTGGGGAATTGGTTTTAATTGTTTCTTTTTTACATAATCGCAGTAAAATTAGTGCTGTATTGGATTTGTTTCGTACGATTTTAGGCAAAGCGCAAATGTCGGAGTATTTGCGGATATGAACGACGGTAAACTGGATACGGCGGTACTTGGTCTCAATGAGGGCGGGCAGCTTTTGCTTGAAGCATCCGAAGCAGTGGATTGTCTGCGTATTCAGGCGGTGGCCGATAAGGATACGGTTCTTGCCGAGAAGATCGCCGGTCAATACAAATGTGCCGTTTACGATGATTACCGGCAGTTGATTGTACAAAACCAGGTCGATTGTTTGCTGGTGGCAATGCCGATACATAGTTGTGATGAATATGTGCGGATGGCGATGAAGAAGAAATTCAACGTATTGAAGATGGCGCCGGCGGCGAGGGACTTCGAGGAGGCGGCGGAGTTTGTCCGCCTGGCCGAAGAGCAGCAGATACAGTTTGCGATTGCCAATCCGAGCCGATATGCTCGCAGTTATATTGAACTGCAAAAACTTCTTGAAGAAGGGCAGATGGAGCATATCTTTCTCCTGACTGCTTTCTGTAACCTCGGCGGTCATCCGCAGCCCGGCTGGCGAACAGATCCAAAGCTCGCCGGCGGCGGCGTGCTGCTGCACGACTGCTACCAGATGATCGACCAGGTAGTTTTAAATTTTGGTATTCCGCAACAGGTCTATTCGCTCAATACGAATCAGGCCCAGGATAAGCAGCAGCGATTATATCTGACGGAAGATACGGCGATTGTCACTATGAAATTCAGCGATACTTTCATTGGCAATTTCGTTGCTACGCGGCGGGCGGAGACCGGCCCCAAAGAGGGATTTCTGAAGCTGTACGCAAAGGACAAAATCCTGACGATCAGTGATACTCAACTGACTATCAGCGACAGTCTCGGCAGGGCGATTAGGAAATCAAAATACGCCGATGACGAGCTTGTCTGTACGATGGAACTGCTGAAGAGTTTTGCTTCGAGCATATTGTCGCCGGATAAAAATAAGCTTCGCAGCAGCGGCAGAGAAAACCTTAAAGGTATGGCAGTCATCGAATCAGCGTATCTTTCGGCCCGTACCGGCTTCCCGGAGGAAACCGGCAAGGTTATGCAGATGGCATCGCTCGGCGCCGATAAAGAGCCGGTTGAATAACATTCACGTAAATTATATATAAATAACCATTTGACAAATTCTATGGCAGGTAATAGATTAGTGTGAATTGAAAACCATATTATTGTTGAGTAATTTGGAGATTTCGGTATGGAAGACAGCAGGAAAAAACCAATTATGATCGGTGTTATCGTTGTGTGCCTGATCGTAGCTGGCTTGATTACGTTTGCCAGGCGCGGCGGCGGGGGGAGCGGCATCGATTCTATATCTGACGATAAGATGACCTGGGTAAAATGTAGTAATCCGAAATGCAAAGCCGAGTACGAGATGAGTGAGAAGCAATATTTCAAAGAAATGGAAAAACGCTTCAATCCTATGGCGAGGACTTCTCCTCCTCTAACTTGCGAAAAATGCGGCAAAGACAGCCTTTTTAGAGCTGTAAAATGTCCATATTGCGGCATAGTATTTATAAGAGACAGTGTTCCGAACGATTTATTCGACCGCTGCCCCGAATGCGGTAAAAGCGAAACGGAAGAGATTCGCAAGAAACGATTGGCCGGCGAACAATAAGCCGGAGCAGCAATAGAAAGCGAACTGCCGACCGACTTTCAGCTTAGCATTGTAAGCTGTTTCTGTTGCAGCTCTGTCGCTTTACTTAAAGACTATCTGTAACCGATGTATTAAAATAGGTAAAATAATCTCGTCAAACCCGACTTTTATGGAGGTCGGGTTTTTTTGTCGATCCTTACTGGCAGTGGAACGAGCTTTTGAAATCAGCTTTAATTGGCTTTGTTTTTTCAAAATCGCTTGGCCGGAGAACGGGTGTAATGTAAAACTGCGACCTTTAGCAGGCAAAAAAGATCTGGTGTAAGGATAGACGCTAATTTTGGGCAACAAATGGATTTTGTGAAGAAGATGTACCGGATAACTTTAATACTTAGGTGGAGTAGGCAGAACAAAGTACTCAAACTTTTCCGGGAAGCTCTTTTAGCCGGGAGCGAATGGAGAAACTCGACGAGTTAGCCGCTATAGACGTGCGGCTCGATCGCTTCCATTCTGACGTGCATTGGTTGGACATGCCACACCTGCCGGCAGTAATCGCGAATGGATCGGTCGGATGAGAACTTGCCCATGTGTGCAACGTTGATGATGGATCTTCGCGTCCACGTTTGCTGATCGTGCCAGAGCGTGCTGACCTGCATCTGACATTCGACGTATGATTGATAATCAGCCAGCACCAGGAACGGGTCGCTTTCGAGGAGGTTGTCCACGAGCGGACGAAAGAGGTTCGTGTCACCTTTAGCAAGCGAGCCGGAGGCGATAAAGTCCAGCACCCCGCGCAGGATTTCGTTCTGCTCGTAGATACTCCGTGGACGATAGCAGCGTTCCCTGATATCTTGTGCTTGGTCGGCGGTCAGTCCGAACAGGAAGAAGTTCTCGCTGCCGACTTCCTCACGGATCTCGACATTTGCGCCGTCCAGGGTCCCAATGGTCAGGGCGCCGTTTAGAGAGAACTTCATATTGCCGGTACCGGACGCCTCCTTGCCGGCCATAGAGATCTGCTCTGAGAGGTCGGCGGCCGGATAAACCGGCTGGGCGTTCTTGACGTTGTAGTCCGGGAAGAACACGACCTTCAGCCGGTCGTACATGTCCGGATCATTGTTGACGAGATCGGCAACGGCGTTTATCAGCCTTATTAAGAGCTTGGCCATGAAATAGCCCGGTGCGGCCTTGCCCCCGAAGATGAACGTTCTGGCCGGTATGTCTGCCAGCGGATCGCGCTTGAGACGCAGGTATAGCGCAAGGATATGGAGCAAATTGAGGTGTTGCCGTTTGTATTCATGGATGCGCTTCGCCTGAATATCGAAGAGCGACGTCGGATTCACCATAATGCCGACCCGTTGCTTGATAAGCTCGGCGAGTCTGCGTTTGGCGGCGTGTTTTACCTCACGCCACTGCTGGTGGAAGCCGGTATCATCTGCGAACGCCTCGAGTTTGCGGAGTCGGTCGAGGTTGCCGAGCCAGCCGTCCCCGATCCGGTCGGTGAGAAGCTGAGCCAGCGGTGGATTGCTGATAGCTATAAAACGCCGCGGGGTGACACCATTAGTAATGTTGCAGAATTTTTCGGGCCACAACTCGGCGAAGTCACGCATCACGTGCTGTTTAAGGAGCTTGGAGTGCAATTTGGCCACACCGTTAACCCTGTGGCTGCCCACGGTGGCCAGGTTCGCCATGCGCACGAACCGTTCGCCGGATTCGTCGATGAGCGACATGCGGCCTACACGCGCTTCATCGTCGGGGAACCGTGCCCGCACCTGCTGAAGGAATCGATGATTAATGCTGTAGATGATCTGCAGATGTCGTGGCAGCAGCCGCCCGAACAGCGATACGGGCCATGTTTCCAGCGCCTCAGGCAAGAGCGTATGGTTGGTGTAGGCTAACGTGTTTCGCGTGACCTCCCACGCGGTGTCCCAGTCCATCAGGTGTTCGTCAACGAGCAAACGCATCATCTCGGCGACGGCAATTGCCGGGTGGGTGTCATTGAGCTGTGCGGCCCAGCGCATGTGGAAATGCTCGAGCGGCCGGCCCAGCCGCAGGTGCACCCGGATCATGTCCTGCAACGAACAACTGACGAAAAAGAACTGCTGCTGGAGCCTCAGAATCTTACCTTCGCCGTGTTCGTCATTCGGGTACAGGACCTTGGTGATGTTCTCGGAAACCATTTTGTCTTCGACTGCGCGATAATAGTCGCCGTGGTTGAACGCGGCGAAATCGAATGACTCGACGGCCTCGGCCTTCCAGAGGCGCAGGCGATTACAGGTGCCGACACGATAGCCTAAGATGGGTGTGTCATAGGCAACGCCCTTGACGACTGTGTCCGGCACCCAGCGCACGCGCCGACGGGCCTCGGCATCCGTCCAGTTCTCGGTTCGACCCCCGAACGGCACATCGAAGGCCAGCTCGGGTCGCATGATCTCCCATGGATTGCCGTAGCGAAGCCATTTATCGGTGATTTCCACCTGCCATCCGTCGCGGATGATCTGATCGAAGATACCAAACTCATAGCGGATGCCGTATCCGATGGCCGGTATTTCGTCCGAGGCGAGCGAATCCAGATAGCATGATGCCAGGCGACCCATACCTCCGTTGCCGAGGCCTGGCTCTTCTTCCTGCTCGAACAGCTCGTCCAGATTTACGCCGAGTCTGGCCATCGCCTGGCGGGCCTGATCCATGATTCCGAGGTTTAGCAGGTTGTTGGCCAGATGCGGCCCGGGCAGGAACTCTGCTGAGAGGTAGGCTACGACGCGTGCATCCTGCTCGGTATAGGCTTCCAGTGTCCGGACTCCCTGCTTGAGCACCCGGTCCCGGACAGTCAACGCCAAAGCAGTGTACAGGTCATTGACAGTGGCGGCTCTCGATACACGTCCCATACTGCAAAACAGGTTGTCGAGAAATGACTGCTCGATGTCTTCGGCGCGTGAACCGGTACGTACGCCAGTAGCTGGCGCGCGTTTACGGGAATCTTTGGAGGGGTCCTTCCTGTCTGTGGACATAAGTGCTTCCTTTCGACATATCAACGATTTCGAACATCAGTCTAATCTTTGCCTGGCATGCGGTCAATGGATATTCATATCGAAAAGTTTCATAAATCAGTATCGTCATAATTATTGATGTTTGCTATTTCAGACTTCGTTGATGAGTAAATTCTGCGACCTGTGCACCGAGTTACGTGCGATGATGTTTGCGTTCCGGCCAAAGAAATGCCCAAAAAAGCCCCTGCCTGGAGGAGAGGGATGAGCGAAGCAGGGGCTTTCGGTACAGTGTATATTGAATACACCATACGTCCTCCTTCCTTCAACCAGATCATCAAAGAGCTGTAAAAGCTATAATTAAGTGCCAGTATTGTATACGAATGTAACGATTTTTCTG